>JAAFHJ010000197.1 GCA_013298325.1 Myxococcales bacterium
GGCGCAGCGGCAGGTGCCGGCGGCTTCTCGGGGCGCGGCTTCGGAAACGGCGGCAAATCCGAGAGCATCCGGAGCCAGCCGTTCGCCCAACGGGCATCGATTTCGACGAGCGACGCCTCGGGGGCGCCGCCGCGGTGGGCCGCCGGGTTGCCGGGGAGAGCCCCCGCCGCCGCCCGCGCCGCCGCGGTAAACGCCTCCTCGTGGGAACGGAGACCTCCACCGGAAGCATCCGGTTTCTTGAAGGTTTTCTCGTTCGGAAGCGGAGGCTCCCCGGCGTCTTCCGTCGACGCGGGGCCACTTCCCGAGGGGCCCGTCCGTTCGCGACCGCCAGCGAATTTGCTGGCAGTGGCGTCGCGAGAGACGGCGGGCCCAATGTGACTGGGGACCGGCGTACCGGTCCACCAGGCGGCCCAAAAGTAGCGACCGCGCTTCGTGCGCGCGATGGAGACAACCGGCACGAAGAGCGTCGCTGTCACCTCAGATCCGCTCCAGGACGACCGCCATGCCTTGGCCGCCGCCGATGCAGGCGGAGCCGACCGCGATCTTCTTGTTTCGGGCGGCGAGCGCGTAGCAGAGGTGTGCCGTGATGCGGGCGCCGCTCGCGGCGAGCGGGTGTCCGATGGCGATCGCGCCGCCGTCGAGGTTCGTCTTTTCGCGATCGAGGCCGAGCTCCTTCTCCACCGCCAAGTACTGAGAAGCAAAGGCTTCGTTGACTTCGACGAGGTCGACATCGGCGAGGGAGAGCCCGGTGCGCGCGAGGGCAAGCTTGATCGCCGGGACGGGGCCGATCCCCATGATCGACGGGTCGACGGCGGCCGTGCCCCAGCCACGGAGGCGGGCGATCGGCGTCTTGCCGTGCTCCTTCGCCCAGTCTTCGCGGGCGAGGACGAGCATGCAGCCGGCGTCGTTGATGCCGGAGGCGTTGCCGGCGGTGACGACGCCATCTTTCTTGAAGACCGGCTTCAACTTGGCGAGCTGCTCGGCGGTCGTCGCCGGGCGCGGGTGCTCGTCCTCGGCGAAGACGATGTCCCCTTTTTTGGTGGAGACGGTCAGCGGCGCGATTTCGTCCTTGAAGGCGCCGGCAGCCTTCGCCGCGGCGGTGCGCGCCTGGCTGAGGAGCGCGAAATTGTCGCAATCTTCTCGGGAGATACCGTACTTGACGGCGAGGTTCTCGGCGGTGATCCCCATCGGGGTGCCGGAGCCGCTTCCGTTGGAAACGTACGAGTCGATGAGGGCGGCGGCGAGCATGTCTTCCATCGCCGGCGCGCGCCCGTAGGCGAAGCCGTCGCGGCCGCCGCGCATGACGTGGGGGGCCATGCTCATGTTCTCGGTGCCGCCGACGAGGACGACGTTGGCGTCACCGAGAACATGAGCATGGCGCCGCCGACGAGGACGACGTTGGCGTCCCCAAGGAGGATCTGCTCAGCGCCGCTGACGATCGCCTGGAAGCCGGAGCCGCAGAGCCGGTTGACGGTGAGCGCAGGCACCGTGATCGGCAGCCCCGCCTTCAGGCCGACGTGGCGCGCGCAGTAGATGGCATCGGCGCTCGTCTGGAGGACGTTCCCGACGATGACCTGGTCGACGAAGGCGAGCTCGTCGCCGACGAGACCGGCCTGAGCGAGGGCGGCCTTCGCCGCTTCTGCGCCGAGATCATTGGCATTCCAGCCCTTGAGGGTGCCACCAAAGGTTCCGACGGCGGTGCGTTTCGCGGCGAGGACGACGATCGAGGGGGACATGGACGACTCCGAGGACGGTTAGGGACGGGGCAAAGACTCAGAAAAGCTCGGCAAAACCGGTGACGACGACTTCGTCGCGCTCTTTCACCTTCACCTGGAGGGCGATTTTGCCCGACTCAAGCTGCCAGCCTTCGGTGATGAGCGTATCGCCCGGCCAGACCGGCTTCTTGAACTGGGCCTCCAGCACGCGAAGCTTGCCGTGGTCGCCGGCGGCGAGGGCGCGCGTCACGTGGCGGGCGAGGAAGCCGTAGGTGGCGAGGCCGTGGAGGATCGGCCCCTGGGTGAAGCCGACGTTCGCCGCGAAGACCGGGTCGGCATGGAGGGGATTCGTATCGCCATTCAGACGGTACAAAAGCGCCTGCTCTTTGCGGGTTGCCTCTTCGACGACAAACGTCGGTTCGACCCCCTTCGGCGCCGTAATCTTCTCCTCTTTCGGGGGCGTCGGGCCGCCAAAGCCACCGTCGCCACGGAAGATGAGCGTGTAGGTCGTCTCGGCGATCAGCGCCCCTGCGGCGTCTTTCGTCTCCGTATCGACAAGCACAACCGCGAGGCGACGAAGGTCATAAAAATCGCGAACTTTGGCCGTCGTGGTGACCGTCGCGTCGGCGGGAAACGGCCGATGGAGCGTGATGCGCTGGGTGCCGTGGAGGAGGAGCGAGAGGTCGCCGCCGGTCTTCGCGAGCAGATCAAACATCGGCGCGAACGTCGGCACCACCGCGAAGCTCGGGAGGACGCGCATGCCCCCCTCGGTCTTCTCATAGAGCCAGGCGAGTTCGTCGGGAGTAGCGCCGACGCCGAGCGCGTAAAGAGCGGCGTCTTTCCACGTGTAGGTGCACGGAGTCGGGGCCGTGGGAACGCCAGCGAGAGTCAGGTCGAAGGGCATCGGCCGGGGCAAATAGCGCGGGCGGCGCCGAGGGGGGACCGAAAACGGGCGGAACGCCGAAATCAGGACCGCAAAGGACCGCCTTTCGGTAGGAGGGGCCCGTGCAGGATGCAAGTGGCCCCGCGGCGCTGCTCGAAGCGCCCGCTCTGACGACGCTGCCGCTCGAGGCCTTCGCCTTCGCGACGGCGAAGCTCCTGCCGACGACGCTCCTCGTGCCGACGTTCGCCCCCGTCGGTGGGCGCGCGCAACGGGCGGCACTCGCCTTCCTGCTCGCCTTCGGCCTCGCGACTACCGCCACCGAACGCCCCTTTCATGGCCCTTTCGGCGGGATTGGCGGGCTCGCTGGGCTTCTCCTCGCCGCCCTCGGCGGGCTCCCGGTCGCGCTGGTCGCGCGGACAGTCCTCGTCGCCGCAAGCGGTTCATTTTCCTTGGGGGATTCGCTGGCAGGGTTCGCGCCATCCTCCGGAGCTGGCGCCGGCCGCGGCCCCTTCGCCGAGCTGGCCGCCGTACTTGCAGGCTACATCTATTTCGCGAGCGGCGCCGTCGCCCGCACCCTCGATTTTCTTGGCGCCAGCGACCGCAGCTTCCCCGGCCTCGGCCTCTGGAAGCACCTCCCGGCGACGCTCGTCGCAGGCATCGGCCTCGCAGCCACCTTCGCCGCTCCGTGGCTCTTCGCGCGCCTCTTTTGCGATCTCCTCCTCGCCCTCGCCGCCAAGGTGAGCGACGGCGCCGTCGACCGCCTCGGTGATTTCGGTTTCCGTCGGGGGATCGCGACCCTGTTCGCGGCGGTGCTCCTCGGCGAACTCGCCGCGCGACTTGCGCCCCTCTTGGCGCCGTGAATCGCCTAAGAACCGGAGGCATGTCTTCGGTGCTTCGCCCGGTTTTTGAAGGATTTCGCCTTTCTACGATCGCGCGCCGCGCGCTTCGAGGCCCGCTCCGCCCAAGCTGGGACGTCCCCTACGAGGCCTTCGCGGCGATGATGCGGTCGAGTGGCCAGAAGATCTGGCGCCTTCCGCTCCCGGTCCAACGGAAGATGCTGGTGACGCCGCGGCGGCGACCGCTCCCCGGCATCGTCCACTACGAGCCGGCCCGCCTTGGCGGCGTGCGTAGCGAGTGGGTCCTCCCCGAAATCTCGGGGGCCATGAGCTCGGCGGGCGACGCGCCGACGCTGCTCTACATGCACGGCGGCGGCTACGCGCTCGGCTCGATCGCCACCCACCGCCCCTTCGTCGCACGGCTGGCGCTCGCCACGAAAATTCGAGCTGTTTCCATCGATTACCGGCGCTCGCCCGAGCACCCGTTTCCGGCGGCTGCCGACGACGCCTATGCCGCCTACGAAGCGCTCACCCGGCAGGTCGACCCGGCGAAGATCGTCCTCGCCGGCGAGTCGGCGGGCGGCGGCCTCGTGATGGCGACGTTGCTGCGGGCCAAGGAAAACGGCCTTCCGCTCCCGGCGGCGGCGACGGTGATCTCGCCGTGGGTCGACTTCACGCTCCGTGGTCCCTCGCTGCAGAGCAACCGGCGCTTTGACTACGTCCCCCGGGAGACGCTCGAGGCCTACGTCGCTGCGTACGCGACGACGCCGGAGGCGATCACCCACCGGTACGTGACCTCCGTCGACGCCGATCTCCACGGACTCCCACCGCTTTTTGTACTCGCGGGCGAGGCAGAGACGCTCCTCGACGACGCCCTCCTCCTCGCGAGCCGCGCAGAGGCGGCCGGGGTGCCGACGACGCTCCATATCGGCGCCGACATGATCCACGCCTGGCCCCTCTTCGCCGCGCTTTTTCCGCGCTGCGACGACGCCATCATGCGCATCGCCGACTTCTCCCGCCGCCACCTCCCGCGGTAGAAAACCTACACGTTTCCGACGGCGAGCTGAAAGGCGGCGGGGGCGGCGGTCGCTTCCAAGAAACGCTCCACGCGGGCGCGCGCCTTCTCCCCGTTGCCGCCGAGGTCGGTCGCGAAGCGATCATGGCGCGCACGAAGCGCGGCACGACGGGCGAGCGTCGGGTTCGCCCAGAGGGCGGCCGTCCACGCGAGCGCGAGGACGAGCTCTTTTCCGGCGCCGGTGAGGTCCTTGTGCCGCTTGCCGAGGGTCGGCACCGCCCCGAGCTGGACCTGCGCGAGCACCTCGCCGTGGAAGCGCTTCGGCAGCAAAAGGAGCCCCGCTTCCGTCGCGAGGCCGTTCCCCCAGGGGACGAGCATGTCTGCGAGAACGAAGCGAATTCCGTCGATGGCGGCGAGGCCCTGCGCCCGGCGTGCATCGAGGAGGGCGCTCGCCTCGGCACGGAGCTCCTCGACGAGCTCGCGAGGGGCGGCGAGCTTTTCGGCGAGCGTCTTGATGACCTCCTCCTCCCGGGGATCGATCGCGTCATCGGCGGCCGCCAGCCAGAGGCCATGCAAGATCGCGCGGGCGAGGTCTTTGTCGACGTCGCCGTAAACATCGAGGCTCGCCGCCGGCAGGACCGGCTCCTCGACAAGCGCCTTCGCGTCCGAGTCGGGCAGCCCAAGCGACATCACGACGGCCGCAACAACGCGTTTTTCCGCGGCATCGAGCTCGGCGGCGTCGGCCGCATAGACGCACTTCAGGGCGCGAACGGCGAGGCTCCCAAGGCGCTTCACGCGCTGGACTTCCTTGTCGCTCGGCTTCGATGTGAACAGGCCACGAAGTCCGCCTGCTCCGGCAAGCAGCGTCACTTTTTCAGAAAAAAGGAGCCCCATCGGGAGATGGCGCGGCGGAGCGACCGTAGCCAGCGCCCGGCAGAGCGCGAGGTGGTAGTCGTCCCAAAGGGCGCCGAGCGGCGGGGTGTCGGTCCCCTGCCAGGGCTTCGAGAAATCGGCCCGGGGGACCGGCTTGCCCGAGAGGAGCGCGACGTAGGTTTCCCCGCGGCGCCGCGCAAATTCCGCCTCACCGTCGTCGGTTAGGCCGCTCGCGAGGGCGAAGAACAGGTCTTCGCAGAGGAGCGGAAGGAAAACGGCGAGGGCCGCAGAGGCATCGTGGGCGTAAGCGTCTTGGGTCATGGCTTTCGTAAAGCTACCTCGGAACTTTGCACTTTTGGCCGATTCGGTGCACGTGAGGGGCATGCGCGCCCGCCCCCTCTCCGCCGTTGCCGCTACGACGACGACGCTCCTCGCGCTCACGTTCGTGCTCACGAGCGCCGGGGGCTGCCTCGAAGTGGGCCTCGGACCGACCGACGGAGGCACGACCGCCAGCGATGCCGGCACCGACGCCGACGCGTCCGGCATCCAGACCGCCGACTGTTTCCAGGACAAATTGAGCGGAATCGTCCTTTGTCGAGCGACGAGCCTCTGCCCGACCGTCTACGTCGATGAGACGCTCTACCCGGACTGTGGCTTCCGCGTGACCGGCAACACGGCCCAGCTGCTTTGTCTATGCAACGGCGAGCAGCTCTGCCCGGGGGTCGCCGCGGTGCGCTGCACCGATTTCGCAACTTTCCTCAATCAAAACAGCGAGCTGTCGGTCTGTTCCCGGGTCGCCGACGGCCTCTGTTCGTCGATTCGCTAGCGCCGGGCCCGCTCAAAGGGCGCTGATCGGCGGGATCTTCGAATCGCGCCGACGGAGCGCCTCAAGGACGATGACTGCGGTCTCTTCAATGGCCCTTCCGGTGACGTCGATGACCGGCCATTTCGGGAAGCGCGCAAAAAGATCGTGGGCGAAATCGAGCTCGGCGCGCACTTGGGCGCGGAGGCCGTAGGCGGAGTCAGCCGGCATCCCGAGCTGGGTAAGCCGCGCCTGGCGGATTTCGACGAGCGGTTCGAGGCCGATGGTGAGGCCGACGATGCGATCTTGGGGCGCCTCAAAGAGGTCGGGGGGCGGCTCGACGCCGAGGACGAGCGGCAAGTTGGCGACCTTGATCCCCCGTTGCGCAAGGATCGTCGAGAGGGGCGTCTTCGAGGTGCGGCTCACGCCGACGAGGATCAGATCGGCCTTCTTGAAATTTCGCGGGTCGCGGCCGTCGTCGCTTTTTACGGTAAACTCGACCGCTTCAATCCGGCGGAAGTAGTCCTGCGTGAGCGGCATCATTCCGCTCGGCGTATTAATTGGTGTCTGCTCCAGGAAGGTGCCGAGCTTGCCGATCAACGAGCCGATCAGGTCGAGCGCCTCGACTTTTAGCTCGTAGGCGAGCGCGTGAATCTTCTCGCGGACTTCTGGAGCGACGACGGTAAAGACGACGAGCGCGCCATCTGCTGCCGCCGCTTCAAGAATCACCCGCGCCTGCTCGGGCGTGCGAACCCGCGTATGAATGCGGAGCTCGGTACCGGCCTGCGGGAATTGAAGAAGCGCCGCGCGAACCGCTTTTTCGGCGGTCTCGCCGGTGGAATCGGAAAGGATATCGATGCGTTTCATCGGGGGTTCTCCAGGGGGGCGAGCACGGGGGCAGACGGGTCGCTCGCGCCGAGCGTGCAGGATGGCCAGAGAACTCCGGTTCCGCGACCGACACACGCGAAAAAGTCACGGAATGGCGCTCCGCGACGTTGTATCGTGGAGGGTGGTGCCGTGCTCCGGCTCCGGCCGCCGAGGTTTTGCCCAAGCGCCTCACTAATTTCTGCTAGTTCGACCGCACGTCGCCCTGCGTCATGAGCCCTCCGCCCGTCCCCCCGCCGAATGCCCTCGAGTTCGATCTCGACCCGGAGGATTTCGTCGACACGGCGGAACGGCGGAGCACCCGTATGGAAGCGGTGACCGACGGGCGCTCGGTGGCCATCCCGCTGGTGACGCTCGGCGAAGATGCCGAAGCGACGACCGCCTTCGAAGCGCATAGCCGGGCCCGCCTCGATGCGGCGCTTGAGTCGCTCAGCGCGCTCCCAACGACGAACGCCGCTCCGAACCGCCAGGCGGCTCTCGTCGACTTCGACGACGCCGACACCTCCTTCCTCGCGCCGCGGTCGCTCCTCCCCATCCCACCTGCTCCCCGCCTCCCCGCGGAAGAGGCGCCGACGAACGACCTCGGGCGCGATCCGACCGCGGCCGCGCCGAAGCCGCTCCGCGCGGTGCCGCTTTCCTCCCCGCCGCGCAGCATCCGTTACGCGGCGCCGCGCCCCGAATTTGACGACCTGCCAACGCGCGTCGGTGAGTCGCTTCCGGGAGCGTCGCAAGCGAGCTTCCGGGCCCCCGTCGCCCCAGACTTCGACGATATTCCGACCAAATTCGAGTCTGAACGCTCGGCCGCCGACCGAGCCAACTCGATGCGCGACCCCTCCCCGGAGGCGACCGGCGACGACGAAGATCTCGCTGCGACCGCCCAGCGTCCGAGCGCGGCGTCCCTTGCGGCCGAACTGTCCTTTCCGCGCCCCTCGCGCGCCCTCATTGACGCAGCCCCCGGTCCGCGACCGTCACTTCGACCATCGATCCGCCCCTCGGTGCGCCTTGCTGCCGCCGCACCGGCCGCACCGGCCCCACCGCCGCCGGTGGCCCGTTCCCCCTTTGCCTCGGCGCCACCGCCCAAGCGGCAGACGCTCGCTCCGCCGATTCCACCGGTCTCTGCGATGCGTGCCTCGGCGCCGCCGGCCCGTCCGGCTCCGGCACCGCCACCGCCGGTGCTCTCCCCCGACGATCCGCTTACGGGGGCC
>JAAFHJ010000195.1 GCA_013298325.1 Myxococcales bacterium
CCTACCGGAAATACTCGACCTTCCACGCCATTCAGGAGTTCGGCAACCGTCGGTCGGCCTTCCGGGTCGCTCATCGTGGCGACGACGCCGCGAGGCTTGTTGAGCACGAGGTAAACGACGCTCTCGGCGACGACCCGCTTGCCGTCGACCTCGACTTTGTCGTTCCGTTCGGCCTTCGTGCCGGGCTCGGTCACCACGCGCCCATTCACGCGCACGCGCCCAGCAGCGATCATCTCTTCCGCAGCGCGACGGGAGGCAATGCCTCCACGCGCGAGCACCTTTTGGAGCCGTTCCGACATGCGCGCGCTCCTAGCACGTGGAACGTAGGCGAGCGGCTGCCGTTCTCGCGCTCCGCGCAGAAAAAACCGGCGACGCGGTTGCCTCGACTACTTGGTGGCAGCGGTGCCTGCGTCGCTGGCGGGTGCTCCGCCGTCCGTCGGGGGGGCCCCTGCATCTGCCGCGGCGCTATTTTTCGCCGCTTCCATCGCGTCCTGCGCCTTCTTCGCCGCGTCCTCTTGCGCGGCAATCACGGCGAGATCGCGATCCCAACGATCGACATGGCCATCAAAATTGTCGTCAACGCCGGAGCGCTCCAGACGACCAGATGCCGTGTAAATTTCCCAAATGTCGGCATTTCCGTCGTAGTTCGTGTCGCGCTTCGAGCGATTGAGGACGCTGCCGACATAGAACTTCCAAAAATCCGGCTTTCCGTCTTTGTTGGTGTCCTCGTCAAGCTCGACCATCGCACCGTCAACGAAGGTGATCCAACTGTCGATCTTTCCGTCGTAGTCGCGATCCGACCACTCCTTCTGCGGCTGTTCGGCGCCGTCGTAAAAACGAACGGTATCCTTAATTCCGTCAAGGTTGGTGTCGACTTCCCGGCAAATCAACTGGCGCTTCAAATGCTCGGCATCGCCAACGAGCGCATAAACACGTCGAACGTTCGGGCGAATAGAACCGGCGCCGGCAATCTCCGAAACTTCCACGTCAGTGCGATTCATGACGCACATCGACTGGTCATTGCTCGGCCACTTCGTCGGATCTTTCGAGCCGCCGGGGGTCGTCGGCTTCTCGCCCTTGGCGCCGCCGCCGCACGCGGCAAGCGCGAGGATGGCACCGGCAATCGCGAAGGTCGCTCCCTGAATTCGTTGGAATTTCACGACTATTTCCCTGCTTCCGTCGTCTTCTTCCGCGTCGTCTTTACACCGCCGTCGGCAGCGCCTGCGTCGGTTGTCCCGTCGGGCGCCCCCGCATCCGCATCGAGCGGCGGTGGCGTCGGTTTCGCCGCCGTGGATGCCGCGGGCACCGGAGTCGCCGATGCGGCAGGCGTCGCGAGTTGGCCGTTCCGATCTAGGACGAGGGGGTTGTCGACATCGGGCCGGCCGTCCAGGTTGCGGTCGGCGCGTACGGTGACCCCCTCGGCGGTAAACTCCCACCACTGATCGATGAAGCCGTCGCCATCGACGTCGCGTTCGCGGAGCGTCCGCTTCCCCGTCGCCGCATCGAAGGTTTCCCAGGTGTCGAGCCTCCCTTTGCCTTCGAGATCAAGGTCACGCAGGGTGAGCTTTCCGTCGGTAAAGTGCTCAATCATTTGAGGAACGCCGGAGGTCGTAAAGCCGACTTCCCTGCGTCGAATCTGGCCGCTGCCATCGAAGAAAGTGACCTGATCAGGCTTGCCGTCGTGGTCGACGTCGCCAATCGTGCACACAACGGCGCCGTTCTTCGAGTGACGCTCCACGATCTGGTGGCCACGTCCGTCCTCCGCGTGGTCCACGTTCCCGCCGCTGCAGGTTTCGTGGGAAATCGTAAGATCGCGGGGCTTTACGTCGGCGGCGAAGCTCGTCGGTTTTGAGGACGGTCCGCCGCACGCAAGCGCGATCGCGGTGAGAAGGAAGAACGAAGCGGTCCCGAAGCCAAGTCGTGCGGAGGCTCGTCCGCCAGATGCACGAAAGGTGAGTCGGTTTAGGGTCCAGCGTGCGCGCATCAATCCATTCCTCGAGCGAAGGGGCGCAGACGCGACGGATATGAGCAAATTCGCACAAACCATCGCACCGTACCGAAGGGGCGTCGCCGCGCGGCGCCCCGAGAAGCGTCGGAAGAAGCTTCCGAGACGGCCACTTATCCCCTCTTTCCGCCCTTCCTTCCAGAAATTTTCCACGTCCGGCGCGCCGTTCTTCGGTCCTCGGGGGCAACCGCGCGAAAACGAGGAGGTTCGAGGAGCGGCGGGAGGGGGGGCGCACTCGGAATTCGCCATCCACCAGCGCCCGCGGGCGGGACGTCTGCCCCTTGCAACGAACGTATGTTCACGTAGTGTATAGGCAGCAAAGAGCCGACGGAGCCCGCCAGGCGCGCGACGTCGACACGACGAGAAAGGCCTGCCGATGTCTCGGAAGAAAGTCTCCACGACGATTTACGTGACGCCGGAGCAGCAAGAGCGGCTGAAGCTCCTCCATGAGCGCACCAAAGTCCCGGTGGCCGTCTACATTCGGGAAGGCATCGACCTCGCTCTCGAAAAGTACGCGCACGTCCTGCCGGGGCAGCTTTCGCTGGTTCCCCAGGTGCTGGCCGACGATTCGTCGAAAAAGTAGAGGATCCGGCGAACAGATGGCGGAAAAGTAGGGTATAGGCGCCGCCACGCCCGATGACCATTCAGTCGAAGATTCGCAATTTCTCGATTATCGCCCACATCGACCATGGGAAGTCCACGCTCGCCGATCGCATTCTGGATGTGACGGGGGCCGTGACGGCCCGCGAGCAAAAGGAACAGCTGCTCGATAAAATGGACATTGAGCGCGAGCGTGGGATCACGATCAAGGCGCAAACGGTTCGTCTCCCTTTCAAGGCAAAAGACGGCGAACTGTACCAGCTGAACCTCATCGACACCCCCGGCCACGTCGACTTCAACTACGAGGTCTCCCGGAGCCTCTCCGCCTGCGAAGGTGCTATTCTTGTTGTCGATTCGACGCAAGGCGTCGAGGCGCAGACGCTCGCAAACGTCTACCTGGCCATCGACCAAGGCCTCGAGATTCTGCCGGTACTCAATAAGGTCGACCTCCCCTCTTCAGACGTCGATCGCACGAAAGAACAAATCGAGGCGGTCGTCGGGCTCGATTGCTCGGACGCGATCTCTTGCAGCGGCAAGACCGGCGTCGGCGTGGCGGACATTCTTGAGCAGATCATTGAAAAGGTCCCCGCCCCCAAGGGGAATCCCGACGGTCCGCTTCGGGCGCTCATCTTCGATAGCTGGTACGACAGCTACCGCGGCGCCATGATCATGATTCGCGTCGTCGACGGAACGCTCAAAAAGGGCGACCGTATCAAGTTCATGGCGACGAAGTCGGAATACGAAGTGACCGAAATGGGCACTTTTACTCCGTTTCCCATCGCGATCAACCAACTGTCGACGGGCGAAGTAGGCTTTGTTGCGGCGAACATCCGAAGCGTCCACGACACCAAAGTGGGTGACACCGTCACCCTCGCGCGCCCCGCTTCCGACAAGCCCCTTCCCGGCTTCAAGGATGTGAAGCCGATGGTGTTTGCCGGAATCTTTCCGACGGACAGCACCGACTACCCGGCGCTTCGCGACGCTCTCGACAAGCTGCATATGAACGATGCCGCGTTCTCCTTCGAGCCGGACTCGTCAGAAGCGCTCGGTTTCGGCTATCGCTGCGGCTTCCTTGGTCTTCTCCACATGGAGATCATCCAAGAACGGCTGGAACGCGAATTCAACCTTGACCTGATCACGACCGCGCCGAGCGTCGTCTACCACGTCTACAAAGACGATGGCGAGTTCGTCCGGGTCGACAACCCGGCGAAGTTGCCGCCGCCTCAGTTCATCGATCGCATCGAAGAACCGTACGTGAAGATGACGGTTCACGTGCCGCAGGACTATATTGGGCAGGTCCTGACGCTGTGCCAAGAGAAACGCGGAAGCCAGGTCAGCATGACCGCTTCGGGTGACCGTTTCATCGTGATCTATGAGATTCCCTTCGGCGAAGTTCTCTTCGACTTTCACGACAAGCTGAAATCGATGACGCGCGGCTACGCGTCGATGGACTACGAAGTAATTTCCTACAAGCCGGGGAACTTGGTGAAGGTCGACGTCCTCGTGAACGGCGACCCGCTGGACGCACTGAGCATGATCGTTCACAAAGAACGGTCGTACCCGCGCGGTCGAGCGCTTGCGGAGAAGCTCAAAGAGTTCGTGCCTCAACAGCAGTACGAAGTGGCGATTCAGGCGGCGATCGGCGGGAAGGTAATCGCCCGTGAAACCGTCCGCGCTCTCCGCAAAGACGTGACTGCAAAGTGCTACGGTGGCGACATCAGCCGCAAGCGTAAGCTCCTCGAGAAGCAAAAAGAGGGCAAGAAGCGCATGAAGCAGGTCGGCAGCGTGGAGATTCCCCAGCAGGCATTTCTCGCTATTCTCAAGATCGACGGCTGAACGAGGCTCTCGCGGGCGCTCATCCGTAACCGCGGAAGCCGAGAATCTCTTCGGCGCGATCAAGCGTTTTTGAGGACGTCGCATGAATCAACGATCGGCTTGGGACGACGACGAACAAACGACGACGACGGAAGTGCCGAGCGCCTACGCGCAACGGCCGCCGGACGCCGATGCGACGTCTCCTCACCGGGCCCAGAGCGGTTACGACCCGCCGGTGGTTTACGGCCGTCCCGGCTACGACGACCCGTTCGCCTCCCAGCGCTCACCGCGGCCGGGGGCGGTCGGTGCTGGGGTCGTGATGCCAGAATCCCTCCGTGATGGGGCGCTGGCCGCCGGTGATGCTTACGCGGATCCCTTCGTTTCCCAACGGTCCCCTGCCGCGAGCGCTTCGCCGGCAGCCGGGATGAGCGACGAGCAGCGTCGCTACGAAGCCGATCTTCGACGCTACGAGGCCGAGAAGGCCGCCTACGAGCAGCAGCACCGCGAATACGAGGCGGCGCAGGCCGCCTACGAAGCGCAACAGGCGGCCGCCGCACAGGCCGAATATCAGCAGAAACTCCGCGAATACGAAGAACAAAAGCGCGCCTACGAGCAGCAACAACGGGACTACGAAGCGCAACAACGGGCCTACGAAGCCCAGCAGCGCGCGGTCCAGGCATCGCCTACCGTTCCGCGCCGGTCCCTCCCGCCCGGTGCGTCGACGATGGCGTCCGTCGAGCGGCCCCCGTCGATCGTTCCGCGCCCGGTCACGGCTGCCCCGCGCGCGAGCGTTCCGGCCCCCGCTCCGACCCCTGCCCCATCGGCGGCCCGCGCCAGTATGCCGGCCCCCGCTCCGACCCCTGCCCCATCGGCGGCCCGCGCCAGTATGCCCGCGCCGGCACCGTCGGCTGCGCGCGCCAGCATGCCGGCCCCCGCGGCCGGTGCACGAGCAGCCGCAACGCTCCTTGGCGCTCCTCCGCCTGCCACGCCAGGCACCGGCGCCCAGCCGGAGAACGCGATGCTCTTCAAGATGGCCGGGGCCTCCCAGCCGCCGCCACGTCCGTCGACGGAAGTATCGGCCGATGGCACTGGAATGATTGATCTTTTTGCGCTCCAGCGTGCCTACGGGTCGGTCCAGGCGCCCGGGCAGTCGTCGCCGATTGCGCCCGCCATCCCACAGGCGGCCGCAGCCGCGCCACCCGCCAAGAAGAGCCCGCTTCCGCTGATCATCAGCGGGGCGCTGGCGGCCCTTCTGATCGTCGTCGGGGTCGGCGGAGCGCTCACGTTCACCTTTTTCCGCGCGCCGGCGGGTTCCGTGCATCTTGCACGATTGCACGCATCTCCAGCGATTTACCTCCCAACGCGCACGTCTCTCGTTCCCGAGCCGGCGACCGAGGAGCCAAAGGCGAAGGCTCCAAGCGGCGGAGCTGCCACGAGTCACGCCGCATTCACGCCAGCGCGGCCGACGGCCCCTCGCAAACCGGACAAGTGCGCGTACTGCAAGGGGAAGCTCGACTGCGTGATCAAGTGCCAGAGCAGCCGCTAGCGGCCGCGCGCGTCCCATAGATTCGGCGGCAATCGTCGGAAACGACAGTCTTTTTAGGTATCTGTCACAGATGCGTGCCAACGTGGCACCCCAGCGAACGGACGAATTCGGAATGAGCAAGCTCGAAGCGGCCGCGCGCGCCGCCGTGGTCGCGGTAACGGCGAAGGTACCTTCCGCCCCATGGACGTTTGTGGAGACGATCGCCTTCGGCACGGATGCGATTGAGCGCTACGTCCTCCCTAACGGTCTCTCGCTTCTTTACCTGTTTGACGATTCGGCGCCGGTCGTAACGTATCATAGCTGGTTCAATGTCGGGTCCCGGCACGAGCGGGAAGGCAAGACCGGCCTTGCCCATCTGTTCGAACATTTGATGTTCAACGAAACGAAGAAGCTCCGGGCGGGAATGTTCGACAAGAAACTGGAGGAGCGCGGCGCCGAAAGCAACGCTTCTACCTGGTTTGATTGGACGAACTACTACGAGTCTCTGCCTGCGGCCGACTTTGGCGTAGCCGTAGCGCTCGAGGCAGAGCGCATGGAAAATTTGGTACTTCGGGAACCGGTTGTGACCGCCGAGAAGGGCGTAGTCATGAACGAGCGTCGAATGCGCGTCGAAGACGACATCGAAGGCATCGCGAACGAGGTTCTCTGGGCGAACGCCTATCTGAAACATCCGTATCACTGGCCGACGATCGGCTGGATGAAAGATATCGAGGGGTTTACGCCCGCCGACTGCGAAGACTTCTACCGAACGTTCTACGCGCCAAACAACGCGACGGTCGTTGTCGTCGGTGACGTGAAGCGAAACATTGTTCTCGCAAAGATCGCGAGCGCATACGGCCATATGCCAGCGGCGAAGATTCCCGCGGAAGACGTCCCGGCCGAGCCGTTCCAGCGCGAAGAACGCGTCGCCACCCTGCACAAGCCGACGAATGGCGAGAAGTTGCTCCTCGGGTGGAAGGGGCCGGCGCTCGGCGACTTTGACCACCCCGCCTTCGCGGTCCTCAATGAGATCCTTACCGGGGGCCGCGCCGCGCGCCTCCATGGCCGATTGATTCAGACCGACGAGCTCGCTACCGAGCTGCGCGGATGGGTATCGACCTTTCGTGATCCCGGTTTGTATGAACTCTGGGCGACAGCGCGTCCGGGGTTCTATGCGGGCGCGTTGCTTGCCGCCATCGAGAATGAAATCGGAAAGATCCAGACCGACGTCCCCCTCGATTCCGAGGTAGAACGGGCAAAAGCGCGGCTCGAACTCGCGCTGGTTCAATCCCTCGACACAACCGCCGGAAAGGCGGAACAGATCGGCTTCTACGAGATCGTCCTCGGTGACCCCTCTGGCGCCTTTCGGCGGCTCGAACGCTACAGGCGCGTGACTGCAAGCGACGTGCGGACCGTTGCGCGGCGCTACCTGCGAACGGAGACGCGAACCCGGATCGTGGTGCTCCCCAGCGACGAGAGTCCCGAGTCCCAAGACGCCGAGGAGGCCGCCCAATGAGTGCACGCACGATTTCTTTGCCGCTCTCGACGGGCCATCGACTGTTCGTCGAACCCGACGCGCGCATTCCGCTTGTTACGTTCAACGTCACCTTTCCCGGCGGGTACGCGCACGATCCTCACGGGAAAGATGGTTTGTCTCGCCTCGTCGGTCGGGTTCTCCGCCGCGGCGTCGATGGCCTAACTGCCAATGAATTCGAGGCCGCAATCGACGGCCTCGGCGCGGAGTTCGCGTTCGACATCTCCGCGTCCGCGACCCAACTCCAGGGGCAAGTCATTGCGCGTAATGCAGACGCGTTCATCGATCTACTCGCCCGAATGTTTGCGCGACTGACGGCGCCCGACGCCGAAATTCAAAAGACGATTCGCGAGGCGGTCTCTGAACTTTCTGAGGCGCGCGACAACGACCGCGTCCTTCTCCATCGAGCCTTTCGCGGCGCGCTTTTTCACGGTCACGGCTACGCCCGGAGCGCGCTCGGCGACGAAACGACCCTTGGTGCGATCACGCCCGCCGACGTCCGCGATTTTGCGAAACGGCGCTTCGTCCGCGACGGTGCCACCCTCGGTTTCGCCGGCGCCATCACCCCCGAAGCAGCCGTTCGCCTGGCGGAACACCTCCTCGCGGCGCTTGGGACAACCCCCGCAATTTCAGCAACTTTGCCTCCACCGAGTGTACCGAGAGCGGGACGACATCTGCTCTTCGTCGACAAGCCGGAACGCACGCAGACCCAGCTTCAAATCGGCCGCCTCGGAACGTCCCCCCACGACCCGGATCACGCTGCGCTGTTGCTCGGGAACTCGATTTT
>JAAFHJ010000196.1 GCA_013298325.1 Myxococcales bacterium
GCACAAAGGCCTCCGGGGTCCGTGCGTCCTCGGCCTGCCACCAGTAATGATCGGCCTCCGGGAGGCAGAGCACATCCATCTTTGTCGGCGCGATCGCTTCCGCCACCTCGGCGCCGGTGAACGACCACTTCTCGACGTTGTAGGTCACCACCCGCAAATCGCCGCCGGTCGCCCGATGGCCGCCGAAACGCCATTTGGTCAGCGGCAGCGCGAGGGCGGGAAACAGGAGCAGCGCCGCGACGACGGTCACGATCCGGGCGACGACGCCGCGCTGGTAAGCGGCCGCAAACAGACCGGAAAGCGTCACGCAGCCGGCGAGCGCCACCGCGCCGGCGGGCGGCAGATGGGCGACGAGCACGCCGCCAAGCCAGCGGTCGCCGCCGACCCGGTCGCAGAGCAGCGTAAGCGCGCCGACGGCGGCGAGGGCGAGGAAGAGCCGCGTCGATTTAGGCGCCGGCACGGGGATCTTCCGCGTCCGGGACGGCGTCGTGGAGCTCCGCTTCAAAGGTAAAAAACAGGTTCGGAACCCGAAAGCAGATCGGTTCTGCGTCGCCCGCGATCGCCGCCGCCGTCGCCGAAACAATCGCCCCAGGCCCCCGCGGCACGAGCGGCTCGACGCGGTCGAGGGGGATCGGCAACGTGATTTCGTGACGCGTGATCCGCCGGTGCCACCGCTGGCCAGACATCGCCCGGTTCTGCGGCACACAATAGGCCAAAAACTGGGACCAATCGCCGAAGGCGTCGGCCCAGGGCCCCGCAAGCTCGGGCGCCTCCGCCGGGATCAGATCGCCGGAAGCGACCGGCGCCGTCCCCTGCCCGGCGGTAAATGAAAAGCGAATTCCGCCGGCGGCGTCGCGGGTGATCTCCGAGTGCTCAAACACGTGCATCGGCATCCCCTCGGTAAAGAGGCGCGCGCCGAGGGCCGGCGGCGTGAAGTCGATCCCGTTGGTAAGAAAGTAAATTCCGCGAATCCCGGTCCGCGGATCCCGCACGTGAATGCGCCAGTTCGTCTGCACCGGCGACGGAAACAGGCGCCGCAACGGCCCCAGAAAGCGGAAGCCGAAATGGCCGTGCCGGTAGGTCAAAAAAGAAAAGAGGGCCCACTCCCCGGCGCTGCCGAGACGCTCCAGTTCCAGCCCGTAGGGGACGTACTTCGCCGCGACGGCGGCCGGTACGAGGTAGTTGATGTAGAGGACATCTTCGATATCGCTCACCATCGGGGCCATCGGAAGCGGCTCCAGCCACGCCGACAAAACACGACTGTTTGCGACGCCGTTCGCAAGGAGCGCCAAGGGATGGCCGGCCGGGTGGCGCCAACGGGCCATCCGCCCGTGGTCCTCAAAGGGGCGCCCCCGGCGAAGGTCCCCCTCGACGATCCGGTAACCGATGAAAAACGCGAACAAAAAAAGCGTGGCGATGGCGATGCAGGCACCGCGGACGGCGGGATGGAGCAGCGCGACGACCGACGCGGCGGCGGCCCCAAACGCGATCCCAAGGAGCAGAAACGGAGCGCCACGGCCGGCCATCGGCGGGGAAGCTACCCCGAATAGGGGCCGACGCGATCAGGGAACGGAAGATCGTCCGGGAGTTCGGCGTAGATCACCGCGCGCCGGCCGACTTTTTCCAGCGTTGGCCGGCGGACGACCGTCGAAGATCCAAGCAATTTTCGGCGGGTCCGCGGCGAGATCGCCGTCGGCACTGCGAGCAATGCGCGCACAATTCCTGCAACGGCGCTGCCAGGAAGTCCGTGATTTTCAGCGTCGTCGGGGGCCGACACGCAGCATAGAAGCGCCTCGATTCCGAGTTCGAGGGCGCGATTGAGATCGGCCGGGGAGCGATAGACGAGGAGCCCGCAGCGGAGCGCCGCCCGGCTCGCCCGCTCGACGAAGGCAGGGACGGCGCTGGCCCGCTCAACCGGCGCGAGCGGCAGAAAGAACGGCTGCTCTTTCCCCTCGACGGCGCGGCATGCGCGCAAGATCGCGTCCTGCTCACGGAGGCGAAAGGTTTGAAATTCATCGCGTAAAGCCGAGACCAGCGTCAGCGCCGTCAGGAGAACCGCCCGCGCGATCGACTCCGACCGCCCGCCCAAGGCGGCCACGTGGAGGAGCGCGCACGGGTCCTCGGAACAGGACCACTCGGCCGCCGCAAGCCGCAAGAACTCGCGATCCCCAAGCGTGCCGGCTGCCCAGGACTGCCGGAGTTCGTGAAGCGCGTCGGGCTCACTGCTCATAGCGGCCGTTCAACCACGCGGGTCGTCGGCTCGCCGCTGTCGCGCCGCTTACATTGCCGACCGCACATCGACGGAAAACGGGGCGACCTCCGCCGCCGGAGACCGCCCCGCCCTTCCCGCGTCCGCCCGCTCAGGCGTCCGAGCCGACGCCGCGCTTCTTGTGCGGGGCGAGGCCCCCTTTGCGACCGGCGACCTTCGCCTCATCGCTCGAGAACTTGTGGGCGGTCCCGGCGGTGTGGGCCGCCTTGCCCCCCTTGCTCGCGATTTCGCTGACCTTGCGCCGGTCCATCGCGGCAAATCCGCGCGGCTTTCGGGGCTTTTCCGCGGCAACTTCGCGGGTGGACGGGCTGGCGGCAGTTTCGTTTTCCTGTTTCATGGTCGGCTCCGAGGGCTGCGGCGCACGGGGGGCCGCGTGGGGGGTGGGGATGGGCGCCCGCTCGCCGATGCCGCCAGACGGGACACGGGCGATGGCAAAGGGGACGTTGGCGAAGGGGGGTTCGGCCGGCACCGCCCCCCTGGAGCCGGTCACCGGTGCCACGCACCGACAATCCGACCAAGAGGGATGGCGCAAAAATGGCGCGTGGCCATTCGGGCGCTAACAGCTGTGATGCATCTCGGGGGAAAAGCGTCGCGCAGCCGCTCGCAGGTTTTGCGTTCTCGTTTCGATTACCCGGTCACCCTAAGCGCTACGGCATGGTTCCGGCGTGGTTTCACGCAACGCGACGTTGCGTGGGGGGGACGCGTCGATTCGGCCCCCCGCGAGGGGGCGACGAGCGAGACCTCCGATTCGGCACCGCCGGGCGGGGACAAACGTTACAACGGCGGCGCAGTCGGCGGAGCACGCGCCCGCGCAGGTCCGACGGCGCTCGATCGAAACATTGCTCGAATTCGGCGAATCCCCGGGAGAAACCATGCAGATCGCGATCATTGGCCTCGGCAAGATGGGTGGAAATATGGCGGCGCGGCTCGTCGCCAAGGGGCACACCGTCGTCGGGTTCGACCCGTCGGCCGAGACCCGCGCCAAAGTCGCCGCCCTCGGCGCGACCGTCGTCGCCTCCCTCGACGAAATCCCCGCCGCCCTCACCGCCGCCGGCCCCGGCCCCCGCGCCGCCTGGGTCATGGTCCCCGCGGGCGATGCGACCGAGAGCGTCCTTCAAGCGCTCGCCAGCAAATTCGCCGCCGGCGACATCCTGATCGACGGCGGGAATGCCAACTTCAAGGACTCGAAGCGCCGCGGCGAAACCTTCGCCGCTTCGGGGCTCCGCTTCCTCGACGCCGGCACCTCCGGAGGCATCTGGGGGCGCGAGAATGGCTATTGTTTGATGGTCGGCGGCGACAAAACCGCCTTTGATCACCTGGAGCCGCTCCTCCTCGACCTCTCCCCGGGCAAAGAAGGCCTCGGCTATTTCGGCACCGCCGGCGCCGGCCACTACGCGAAAATGGTCCATAACGGCATTGAGTACGCCATGATGCAGGCCTACGCGGAGGGCTTCGACCTCCTCGCCGCCAGCGACTACGGCTACGATCTCGCCAAGTTGGGCACCGTCTGGGGCCGCGGCAGCGTCGTCCGCTCCTGGCTCCTTGACCTCGCCGTCAATGCCTTCACCAAAGACCCGAAGCTGGAGCAAGTGCAAGGCTGGGTCGAAGATTCCGGCGAAGGGCGTTGGACCGTCGAGGAGGCAATCGCGCGAGCGGTCGCCGTGCCGACGATCGCCGCCTCGCTTTTTGCGCGCTTTTCTTCGCGGAAGCCGAACGCCTTCTCAAACCGCTTTCTTGCCGCCCTCCGTCGCGAATTCGGCGGCCACGCCGTCAAGCCGGCGGCGACGGAGGCCAAGTGAGCAACCCCCTCCGCGAAGGCCTCGAAGCGGGGCGCGTCGTCCCCCCCTGCACGGTCGTCATCTTCGGCGCCGGCGGCGATCTCACCCGCCGGAAGCTCATGCCGGCCCTCTACAACCTCGCCGTCTCGCGGGCGCTCCCCGGCGGCTTCGCCGTTGTCGGCATTTCGCGCGGTGAAAAGAGCGACGACGCCTTCCGCGAAGAAATGCACGAAGCGGTCGGCACCTTCTCGCGCAAGAAGCCGATCGATCCCGGCATCTGGACCGACTTCGCCCCCGGCCTCTTTTTCCAAGCAGGCGCCTTTGGCGAGGCGGAGACCTACGCGAAGCTGAAAGAGCGCCTCGATACGATTGAGTCCTCCCGGGGAACGAAGGGGAACCGCCTCTTCTACCTGGCGGTCCCCCCGTCGGAAGTTCGTGGAATCGTAGAAGGTCTTCGCGGCGCCGGCCTCGTCGAGAAGCACACCTCAATCAGCGAACTCCCCTTCACCCGCATCATCGCGGAGAAGCCCTTCGGCCACGACCGCGCCAGCGCCGCGGCGCTTAACGGCCTCCTCGGCGAGGTTTTTGGCGAGCGCCAGGTCTTCCGTATCGACCACTACCTCGGCAAAGAGACGGTCCAGAACCTCCTCGTCTTCCGCTTTGCCAACTCGCTCTTTGAGCCGCTCTGGAATCGCGAACACGTCGATCACGTGCAGATCACCGTCGCCGAAGACATCGGCGTCGAGGGGCGCGGCCGCTTCTACGAGCAGACCGGCGCCCTCCGCGACATCGTCCAGAACCACGCCCTCCAGCTCCTCTGCCTCACGGCGATGGAGCCGCCGATCTCCCTCCACGCCGACGCGGTCCGCGACGAAAAGGTAAAAGTTCTTCGGAGCTTGCGCCCCCTCGGTCCGCGCACGATCCGTTCGAGCGTCGTCCGCGGCCAGTACACGGGCGGCTTCGTCCGCGGCGATGAAGTCCGCGCCTACCGGCAAGAGCCCGACGTCGCCGGCGAATCGAGCACGGAGACCTTCGTCGCCATGCGCGTCTTCGTCGACAGCTGGCGCTGGGGCGGCGTCCCCTTCTACGTGCGCGCCGGCAAGCGCCTCAATCGCCGCGCGACCGAGGTGGCGATCCATTTCAAACGGGTCCCCCACGCCATTTTCCCCGTACCCGATGGTGGAATCTCGCCGAACGTCCTCACGATGCGCATCCAGCCCGACGAACAAATCGCGCTGCGCTTTACGACGAAGGAGCCGGGGCAGAACACCGTTCTTCGCGACGTCGCTATGGACTTTCGCTACGGCTCGACCTTCGGATCAAACACACCAGAAGCCTACGAGCGCCTCCTCCTCGACGCCATGCGCGGCGACGCGACGCTCTTCACGCGTGCCGACGAAGCCGAGCAGCAGTGGGCCTTCGTCGAGCCGATCCTCGCCGCCTGGCAGGAGAATCCGACGCCGCCGCCGATGTACGACGCCGGCTCCTGGGGCCCCGAGGCCTCCCACGAGCTCCTCGCCGCCGACGGACGCCGCTGGAGGAAACCGTGAGCGGCACCCGCATCGCGGCGCTCCTCGGGCGCCTCGAAGGGGAGCTCCGCACGCTCCGTGACGGCGAAAAATTCAGCAATAAGAGCCGAATTTCCGCCGGAAATCTCGTCTTCGTCTGCACGGCGCGGAGCATCGCGAACCGGTACATCTCCGTCGTCGACGAGATGGCCCAGCGCTTCCCGTCGCGGGCCTTCTTCGTCGCCGTCGAGGGGGCGCCGACCGGCATGCGCTCCAGCGCCGACTCGTCCACACGCTTGGATTTGCTTGGGGAAGGGGCCGCCGTGCGGATCCTGAGCGCCCAGCAGCTCGAGGCCCAAGACGACGAAGGGCCGCGCAGCATGATGGGGCTCGCCGGCGACTCGGCGCCGCCTCCGTCGATGGAAAATGCTGCCGATGCAGGACCAAACGTCGACGTCGATGGACGCGTTTACGCCATTGAAACCGACGCCGATGGCCTCTCCGATCGCGTCGATATTCGTGGCCCGCGCGCCTTCGCTCGGCACCTCGCGAGCGCCGTCGACGCCCTCGTGCTCCCCGAATTGCCGGTCATCCTCGTTTGGGTCGGCGCCGCCCGAGCCGACGATGGCGTATTTCAGGCGTTCAACGACGACACCAAACGGGTCATCACCGACAGCGCCTACGCCGGCCTCGATTCGCTCCTTTCCATCTTTCAGTGGACCCAGGAAGCCGACACCCGCCCGCGCCTCTCGGACCTCGCGTGGGTCCGTCTTGGCCCCTGGCAGGAGCTCACGGCGCGCTTTTTTGACGACGACCGGAGCCCGCTCCTGGACGTCCTCGATCGCATTGAGATCTCCCACGCCGCCGCCGACGTCGGCTTTCAGCCGCCCGACTGTGCGCTCTTCACCGCCTGGATCGCAAATCGGCTCGGAGCGACCCTTGAGCGCGATTCCTTTGGGTACATCGCGACCCAGAAGAACGGCCGCCGTTTCCCGATTACTGTGACGCCGGTTCCGCGCCCGAAAGGGGTCGCCCCCGGTACGCTCGCGTCGGTGCGCTTCCTCGCAAAAAACAGCGAATTTACCGCACAAATCAAGCGCGATCTCGGGACCGGCCGCGGCGATCAGACCGCCGATGCCGACCTCCTTCATTGGCACATCGCCGACGGCGTGACCGTGCTGGAGCAGACGATTCGTCTCCACTCCAACAAAGTCTCTTACTGGCTCGATCGCACGGTACGCCGCCCCGACGAGGAGCCGCTCTTCGTCGCCGTTCTGAAGACGCTTCTCGCGATGGACGCCGCCCAAGATCGCGCCCAGGAGTCCCTCCGTGGCTAATTTTGACGTCCGCGTACTCGACCCGGGCGTAATCGTCGAAACGGTCACCACCCACATCGTTGGCAGCATCGACGAACGCCTCGATAACGCCAGCATTTGCAACGTCGCCCTCTCCGGGGGGACGACGCCAAAAGCGGTCTACGAAGCGCTCGGCCGGAACACGACGACCGAGTGGTCCCGGGTCGTCTTCTGGGAGGTCGACGAGCGCGCCGTCCCGGAAGACAGCCCGCGCAGCAACGCGCAAATGATCCGGAAGGCGCTCACGCCGCTCCTCGATCAAGGGGCCAAATTCTATCCATTTTTCGGCGAGGGGGACCTCGATGCCGCTGCGGAAGGCTACGCGGAGCTCCTCGAAGGGGCGCTGGTCGGCACGCCGCCACGCTTCGATGTCGTCCTCCTCGGCATCGGCGACGACGGCCACACCGCGTCGCTCTTCCCCGGCGACGGCACCATTGCTCTTGCCGACGAACCGATGACGCGGGCCGTCCCCGCCGTCCCCGCCCAGGGGCGCGAGGCGCGGCTCACCCTCAGCGCGACGACGATCCTCGCCGCGCGGGAGCTCCTGCTCCTCGCGACCGGGGCGAGCAAAGCCCCTGCCCTTGCTCGTCTTTTTGCCGACGAAGGCCGCGAGGAGGAGACCCCTTCCCGCCTCCTCCGTCGCGCCCGCGGCCCCGTCGTCGTCTACCTCGACGTCGCAGCCGGCGGGCGGGCGTAGCCATTCAGCGGTAGTTGGCGGCGTCCGGCGCGCCGATGATCCGGAGGGCGGTCCGCTTCCGCGCCTTCGGCGGCGGGCCGTCCGGGTCGAGCAGTTCGCCGACGAGATCGTAGTCGGAGGCCTGCTCGATCCGCACGCGACGGAGCTGCCCCGCGTAGGCTTCGCCGCCGCTGAGGAAGACGCTGCCGTCGACGTCGGGCGCCTGCCCCATGTGGCGCCCCTTCATCACGAATTCGTGCTCCTCGCTCACGCCTTCCACGAGGACGTCGAGCTCTTTTCCGAGGAGCGCCTTGTTCTTCTTTCGTGAAATCGCACGCTGGGTCGTCATCAGTTTGCGATGGCGCTTGGCGATCGTCTTCTCGTCGACTTTGCCTTCGATTTCCGCCGAGCGTGAGCTCTCCTCGTCGGAATACTTGAAGACGCCGACGTGCTCGAACTGGGCCCACTTGACGAAGTCGACGAGCTCTTCAAACTCGGCTTCCGTCTCGCCGGGGTGGCCGACAATGAACGCAGTCCGGAAGGAGAGATCGGGGATCGCGGTGCGCAACCGCTCAACCACCCGCTTTTGCCGGTCTTTCCCGTGGCCACGGCGCATCCGCGCGAGCATCTCGTCGGCG
>JAAFHJ010000198.1 GCA_013298325.1 Myxococcales bacterium
GAGGGCAAGGCGGATCGTCGCCGCATCGGCGGGCCCGCGCCCAAGGGGGATCGGATCGGCTCCGCCCACGGCAACGAGAAGCTCTTCGACGGAATTTCCAAGAAAAACCATCGGAAAGAGGGCCGTGCCCTCCTCGCGATAGTGGGAAAGGGAGACGACGAGTTCGGCGAGCGCTTCGGCGGTCGGCGCACAGGGGAGTTCGGCCTCCGCGAGGAAATCGCCGAGACCGGCAACCAGGTGGCGACGGAGGGACAACGACGGAATTCGGCTCACGGCGGCGACGCTAGCGCCGAAGCGTGCCGCTTGCCTGTCGCGTTTCGTCGCAACGACTCGCGACGCTGACGCAATTCTGACGCACGTGCCGGGCCGCCGTCGGTACTCTCGTTTGATGCCGAAAAGCAGCTCGCCGGTCGCTCGTCGCGTGCGGAAGTTCGTCGCCGATCGCTTCCTTCGTGCCTTCGGGTGGGAGGTCGAGGGGGGGCTCCCGGCCACCAAGAAGGCGGTCGTCGTCGCTGCGCCTCACACCTCTGCGTGGGACTTCCCGTTCACGCTCGCCGTCGCGTGGTCGCTCGGCTTTGAGATGAATTTCGTGGCAAAACGGGAACTTTTCCGGTTCCCCTTTGGCGGAATCATGCGCGCGCTTGGCGGAATTTCCGTCGATCGCGCCCGGACGAAGGGCTTTGTCGGCGCGGTTGCGAAGAGCATCCGCGAACGCGACGAGGTCTTTGTCATCATCGCCCCGGAGGCGACGCGCGCCAAAGCGCCCCGCTGGCGCACCGGCTTTTACCACATGGCCCTTGAGGCGGAGTGCCCGGTCGTCCTCGGCTATCTCGACTTCGCCCGGAAGCGCGGGGGGCTCGGCCACGTTTTCCAGCCGACCGGGGATATCGAACTGGATTTCCCGCAAATCACAGCGTTTTACGAAGGCATTCTCGGCAAGCATCCCTCGCGGATGAGCGAGACGCGGCTCGTCGTGACCGACGAGGAGCGCGCGATCGTGGCAAAGTCCCACGCCGAGCGGCTCGCGCGCAAGGCGGCTGCGAACGCGGAGGAGCCCTACGACGTCCGCGTGGTCGCCGGCTGATGCTGCGGCACGCTTCTTGGTGCCTCGTCGGCCATGAAGCGAATCATTCTCGAGTTTTCCGTCACCAATCCCGATGCCGTGATTGAGCGCCACAAGGGGGCGCTCATCGCGTTTGCCGCCCATCTTCTGCAGAGCAAAGCAGCGCGAACCGAAGCGGTCGAGGAGGCGCTCGCGACGCAGGTCCTGGACGGGCTGCGGACCGCCCTCCACGACAAGCTCGACGCCGAGGGGATCATGGCCGAACTCCACATCGGTCTTGAAGGCGAAGTCGCTCGGGCGCCGACCGAAGCCTCGGCACAACCGTCGGCGCCGGTACGGGATGCGGAATGACCGTTTCCCCCGTTTCGGTCAACGGTCGACGACGCTGACGAGCCAGGGGCCAAAGTCGTCTTTGATTTGGAAGTGTCCGACGGCGCTGTCGTTGACCTCGCGGACCTCGTCGGACCCGGGAATCTCGGCCGTCTTCTGGCCCCAGACGAGTCCGCCGCCGCCCAGAATCTCGTCGTAGCGGGACCACGCCGAGACGACGTAGCCCCCCTCCGAATGGGGGCTACGGTTCGTCTCTTCCAAGATGCGGGCGCGCCCCACGACCGAGAAACCGACCATTTGCCCCGGGAAAAACCCGGTGTCGGTGCCGCAGGTCGCGGCGATGCCGGCGGCGAGGTAGCAGCTGGAGAGGCCATAGTTGGCCCCCGCGAGACCGACGAACACGGCGACCTTTCCGCCCAAGGGGGCGCCGAGATCGACGGTGGCGCCTGCCTCGTCCCGGTAGAGGCCCCCTTGGATGGCGCGGCGGGCGAGGGTGACCCCCATCGAATGGCTGATGACCGTCACGCGATCGCTCGCCGTGTAGGCGAGGACGGCGTCGAGGAAGCGGCGGACGCGGCCCAAATAGCTGGCGCGGTGCGTTTGACTGGAAGCTTGATTTGGGTCACCAGGCCCCCAGGTCGTTGCGTAGAGTTCACTTGGGGCGTAGCCGGCGGCGCGAAAGGTGGCTCGCGGCTTCGACCAGCCGCCGTAGCTTCCGCCGATGGCGCGATCCGAGTTGCCGTGGACGAACACGACCGGTCGCTTTCCGGTCCCCGGAAGCGTCGGAATTTTCCCACCAAAAGATGCGGGGCTTCCGAGGTCCCGGCGGGCAAAGTCGTCGGCTTGGTAGCCGTGGCCGTCGAGCCAGGCGAGGAAGTCGGGCGACAGACCATCCTCGGAGGCCGCCGTCGCGCCGTCCGTGACGACGCCCGCGTCGCCGACGTCAGCGCCGCCATCGACGGTCGAACCGTCACGACTGGAGGAGGCGTCGGCGCTTGCGTCGCCGACCGGCTCGACCGGGTGCGTCAAAACGGGCGTTGCCGATACCAACGGCGGAGGTGCGTCATTGGTGCAGCCAAGCGCGAAGATGGGGAGAATTACAGCGAGTAGCGTACGTTCTCTTCGGTCCATGCGCCGTTCATAGCTCATTGCGTCATAACCAAAGCAACATTTTGACGCAGTGCGATCATGCATTGCGTTACAAATCGATGGCAAGAATCTCCACCGGCGCACTTGACGTACCGAATGACCAGATTAGGATTCTGGTCACCGATGGATTCCGACAAACGCGACGCGATTCTCGAAGCGGCCCGAGCGATGTTCTCGCGGCTCGGCTTTCGGAAGACGTCGATCGACGAGGTTGCCCAAAAGGCCCAAGTCGGGAAGGGGACCGTCTACCTCGCCGCCGAATCGAAGGAAGACCTCTTCTACCAGGTCGTGGAGCGGGAGATCCGCCGCTGGCAGGCGGAAATGAGCGCGACGATCGACCCGAAGCGTCCCGCGGAAGAGACGCTCCGCGCCCTCGCGATCCGGGCCGAACACCACATGAATAGCCACCCGCTCGTTCGTGATTTGCTCTGCGGGGAGATGCGCAAAGTGCTCCCGCGCTGGGCCGATCGCTTCGATCAGCTTTCGGCGGCTGGTCGGCAAAACATTATTGAAGTGCTCCGCATCGGCATCGCCCAAGGGCGCTTTCGCGACGACCTCGACCTGCCGTGGGTCGCCTCGGTCCTTCAAGACCTCCACATCGCGAGCCTGCTCCTCCACCCCGGCGAAAGTGACGTCGCACGCATGAAGCGGGCGCAGGTCGGCCTCGATCTCATCCTCCACGGCCTCCGAATTTCCGAGAGAGCGTCCTCCTAACAGGCCGCATTCGTTTTTTTTATGCACGAGTGACCAGAAACCGAATTGGGTCATTTCGTCATCAGCCATCGAACGATCCACCCACCGAGAGAGAGTCCTGCCATGAAGACCGTCCCCACTCCGCGCCGCTTTTCCCGTGACTCGGTCGCGCTTTTTGCGCGCGATTCC
Source organism: Myxococcales bacterium (assembly GCA_013298325.1). Classification (GTDB taxonomy): domain Bacteria; phylum Myxococcota_A; class Polyangia; order Polyangiales; family Polyangiaceae; genus JAAFHJ01. The sequence goes on from JAAFHJ010000198.1 coordinate 3,425, forward strand.
CTCGCCCGTCGCCTCCATCACGACCTCCTCGCGACGCCGGTGGGGCGCGCCCATGTGCTCCGTCAACTTGCAACGGCGGAGTCGGCCGACGAGGCAACGATTTTTGACGAAGTTCGGAAGTATTGCAAAGATCCCGAGATTGAAAAACTCGTGAAGAAGCATGCGGAAGACGAGGCGCGGCATGCGATTCTTTTTGAAGAATGCGTCTCCCGCCAGGGGGTGACCGACCCTGGACCGGTCGCCGACGAACTTCAGGTTTTGAAGGTTCTCGATAAGACTCTAGAAAAAACCGAAGGTCGCGGCTTTCTTGCGAGCGAACTCGGGGGCGGCGATACGCGCGAATCGGTCGCGAAGGCGTATCTCCTGCTCCAGGTCGTCGAAGAACGCGCGCTCCATCAATTCCGGCAGATGGCCCCGATCTTTGCCAAATACGACCCAGCGACTGCGGAGGTTTTGGCGACCGTCATTGCCGATGAAGAGCGGCATCTCAAGTACTGTTACGCGATTGTTGCCCGCTACGCCGCGGATGGCGCCTGGGCGGAAACGCACCTGCAGCGCTTTCGGGACGCGGAAGCGCTCGCCTTTCGCGACGTCCAAGGGGCCAACCTGACGGCGCTCCTCGACCGCAACCTATTGCCGGTCAACACGGCCCGATTCTTTGGCATTATCTCGAAGTTGCTTCGAAATTCGAAAATGCTCCCCTACACGCCGACCGGTCTCGCCGGCCGCACCGACGTGCGGAAGGCCGCCTAGCGTTACGGGCGGCCGACCGACACCGTCGGCCGCGTCGTCGACGCCTTTGACGTTTCTGGCGTCGGCGTTCTGGTGCGCGAACTTGACCTTGAACTCGAGCTCGAACTCGAGGATGAACTGGAACTCGCAGCACTTTTCGTGGTCGTCGGGCGCGAAACGGAACTCATTGCAGCGCTACTCGAACTCGCCGCGGAAGGCCCCTCCCAGGAGCGGGTATTCGACGACCAGGACGACGATCCTCCGGCGGGACGCGCCTCTTCGACGGCCCCCCCGCCGGCCGAACGCACGTCGAGGGCCGCTGCCGACGGCGCGAAGAGATTCGGCAGAAAACGACCCTGTGGAGGATTGATAAGCAAATACGGGAGAATGAGTGAAGGGCGGAGGTCTTCCTCCACGACCACCACAAGCTTCTTCTTCTTCGCGGCGTCGTTCGTTGCCTCGCTACCCGAGTCTGAGCGCGACGGGTTCGTCTCCGCCCGGCGAGACGCCGGATCGGAGAACACGTTCGGAGCCGGCAGCGTCGGGCCGGTTGCTGCGAAGGCAGCAAGCGCCAACTTGGCGGTACCGACGTCGCTCCGGCCAGGCCCACGACGCGAGATGACCGATTTGCGGTTTCCGGTCGCTTTTGCGTCCGAGTCCCGTTGGGGGCGCTGGACTTCGCGGGTCACCGTGGCGACACGCTCGTATTCCGGGGAACCTGCACCGATGCAATCGTCGCCGATTGCCGGGAAATACAGGCTCGCGAGGAACGTGAAGACCCATGGAAGCCCCGAGTCGCCGCCATCGTCGACCCAGGCGGGGGGCTCCGGTGCCCATCCGACGAACCCATTTCCGGCGCGCCAAACGACGCGCCCGTCGGTCGCTTGGGTACCTGGGACCCAGCAAAAACGCTGCTCAGCTTCGTAGTTGACCCACCAGCCGTGGTGAGTCGTCACCTCCGACCACGCGGCGGCCGGCCCCTCGTCGACGACCCAATAGGGGGAATCGGCATTGCCGGCCCCCGGTACCGATGCTTGCGTCGGTCGCTCCGTGCTCCAGTGGCCTCCGTCGACGTAGGGGCGGAAACGGCCATTTTCCGGCACGGTGGGGCAGAAGCGGACGCCCCACGACGCCTCCGGGAGCCAGGTCCCGTAGGGGGCGAGCGCCTCGTAGTAGGCTTCATAGCCCTCTTCGATTTCCCCTTTGCTGCTCGGGAACGTGAACGTCCCCGAAGGCGGCTTCGGCGGCCCGGTGAGCGGCCCCCGTGCGCAGCCGGCCAAGAGGGGGACCGCAATTGCAAATGCTCGGAATACTGAGTATTTCGTTCGGCCCATCTGCCGAGGCTCGTGCGCTCGTGCGTGACTTCCGGCAATTTCGAACCCCGAATCTCGCTTCGCCGACGTGCGCATAGCGCTCCACGGTAACGAACCTCCCCGCCGCGCGCGACCTTCCCACTCCCGATCGCACGCGTTCCGAGCTAGAGACCGGCCGTGGCCACGGAAGCACCGACCAGTCCCGAATCCCCCGCCGAAATCGCTGCGGAGGGCACGCTCGCTGCCGCCGAGAGCGCGACGAGTACTCCACCGGAGCCCCCGGCCGACCCAGCTAGCGCCGGATCTCTGAAAAATCAGGGGCTTGGTGTATCGATCGGCGCCGGGCTCCTCGCGTTCCTGCTCATGGCGCACAAAGGGCAGCTCCCCTTCGGTGTGCCGCTCGGGATGGTCCTCGTCACCGTCTGCGCGCTTGGCCTCCTCGCCGCCCTCGGCACCTTTGACGCTGCGCAAAGCGTGGAAGAAAAAGCCGAAAAGCTCGCTTCCCCCTTCGGCCCGCTCGGGCTGTTCGTTGCTGGCGGCGTCGCATTTGCCACCGCCTTGGGGCTCGCAGGATGGGGCCTCGGGCCGGGCGCCCTCTGGGCGGTCCTCGTCCCGGGGACGTTCCTCGCCTGGGTCGTCAGCTTTTTCCGCCTCGGCGTCGCGATCGGACCGTTCGCAAACGATCCCCGTGGCGGTCTCCTTCGACGTCACGGTTTCTGGGTCGTCGCGCTTGGCGGGCTCCTGTACCTCCCGGCGATGGGCCTCCAGTCGCTCTGGGATCCCTGGGAGACCCATTACGGCGAAGTTGCTCGCGAAATTCTCGCCAAGGACGACTGGATTTCCCTGTGGTGGGCCCAGGACGGCTGGTTCTGGTCGAAGCCGATTCTGAACTTCTGGATCCAGGCGCTCGCGATGGGGAGCCTCGGCACCGGCTACCCCTCGGACATGATGCTCCAGGGGTTCCACGGCGGCATCGCCCACCCAGAATGGGTCGTCCGCGCGCCGAACGTTCTGATTTCTATCGGCGCCCTGTACGTCTCCTACAAGGCGGTCGCGAAGGTCTACGGGCCGCGGGCTGGCCTCCTTGGGGCGCTCGTTCTCACGACGATGCCCCAGTGGTACTTCATCACCCACCAGACGATGGCCGACATGCCGCTCGTCGCGCCGCTTACCGCGTGCATGGGGATGCTGCTCCTTGGGCTAAACACCGACCCGGAAAAGGTCGGCAAGAGCTACCACGTCGAGGCCTTTGGGCGCCGCATCGCCCTGCATGGCTTCCATTTGCTCTTCCTGTTTATCCTCGTCCCGTCGATCGCCGAGATCCTCTATCTTCTTTCGCGGAACCTGGAGTTCCTCGTCGGTTCGAAGGTCGGCTTTCGTCCCCATTGGGATGAATTCATGAGTGGTTCCGGTGGGAACTGCACCGTCTACGGCAACGAGCCCTGCCACACCACCCTCCCCGCCTCGCTTCCGAAAGGGATGTCGTCCAACGCTATCGTAGGCGGTTTTCAACATCTGTTTCTCGGCTTTGAGCCGTTCATCCAGGGGTTGATGTGGGCCGGCGTTCTCGGGTTTGTTCTCTACCTGAATCGCACCGAGCGCCGCCTCCAACGGTTGTTCTACCTCGGCGCATGGTTCTTGGCGGCCCTCGCCACGATGGGGAAGGGGCCGCTCGGCTTCGTGCTCCCGGCCGTCTGCGCGTTTGCCTACCTCGGCACGAAGCGACGTTTCGTGGAGATCACGCGCCTCGAGATCATTTCCGGCCTCGCGCTGATCGGCTGCGTGGCGCTCCCTTGGTACGTTGCGATGTACGTGCGACACGGCTCGGCATTCACCGACCGGCTGATTTTCCACGACATGGTCAATCGTACTTTCCGCCACGTCCACGACACGAATGAAGGGGACGACACGAGCTTCCGCTTCTACATCTGGCAGCTTGGCTACGCGACGTTCCCCTGGACGGGACTCGTTCCGCTCGGCCTGATGCGTTGGATGCGTCGTGGCGACGATGCGGCGAACGGGAAGGGGGACACCGCCGTCTTCTTGATGATGTGGTTCGTCTTCGCGTTCGCGCTCTTCTCCTTCATGGGGACGAAATTCCACCATTATATTTTCCCTGCCGTGCCGCCTCTCGCGATGCTTACCGGAATTGTTCTTGATGAACTTCTCGGAAAGAAGAGCGAAGACGGGGAGGCTTCTGCGCAACCGTCGGTGTTTGCACGCGGCGCCCTTGCCCTTGCTGCCGCCGGGGCGATGGTCGGCGGGATTTCAGCAATGCTTCCAGGCGCTTTCCTCGGCCCGACGACGACGGTCCCACCAGCAGCCGCCTCTGCCGGAATGCGTGGCCTTGGCGGCGTTCTCGTCGCCGTCGGGTTTGTCCTCCTCGGCGCGCTCTTTTTCCTCGGTCGCGGCCCCCAGGCACCTGCCGCGGAAGAGCCGAACGCGGCAAAGCGGCATGACCGTCTCCTTACCGCCGCGGGGACGCTCGCCGGCCTCGGAGCTCTCGCGCTCGTCGGCCGTGACGTCGCCATGGCACCCGAGGGGACCGAGCCGATGGGGGCGCTTCGCTTCCTCTGTCTGTACTCCTACCAGTACAAGCGCGCGTGGCCGGAAAGCTTGGATTTTACAGCGGCTTTGACGGCGATCTCCATCGTAGCTGTTGTTGCCGCCGTCGCACTCTCGCTCCGCTGGTTCCGGGAGCGTGCGGTCCTCTTCGTGGCCGCCGTCGGCGTCGTCGCCGC
>JAAFHJ010000199.1:0-5698 GCA_013298325.1 Myxococcales bacterium
TTGCGCCGTTTCCGGCGGGCCTCGCTCGCCTGACGGGACGTATGCACAATGCATCGTCTGAACTCGGTTGGGCCGGCCTCGGCGCGCAGCCGCTCCAGACGCCGCTCGCGAACGTCTGGATGGCCGGAGATACGGTGTTGCCGACCCTCGGCCAGGAGGGGGAGCTATTGGCTGCGTGGAGCGTCGCCAGTCGAATTACGGCCTCTGACCCGCACAAAGAGCGACTCCGAAAAGAGCTCTGGAGCAAGCTCGAAATCAAATGAAGCGCACGATCGCAACTCGCGAAGCTTACTGGCCGCTTATTGCTGCGCTCGTTTTGCCGGTCGCAGCCTCCGCCTGCGGAAATACTGGAAAAGACGAGGCGCGCGCCCTCGTATCCGCCGTCGACCGTTACCGCTCGGCGGATGGCGAGGAGCGCACCGAACTCGGGAAGCAAATTGCGACTGTCTCCTGTTCACAAACGGATTTGAAAGAGGCTCGCACCGCGTGCGCGGAGTCGGCACGATTGTTTCGCGACGCGGCCGACGAGAAGCGCCGCGTCTCCGACGGCCTCGCGCGGATCAAGACGGGAGCCCTCGCGAAGGAGAGCGAAGAGGCGCAGTCGTTGGGCGCCCATCTCGATGCCGCCCAGCGCTATCTGGACGATAGCGCGAAGGAGATGGAAGCGTGTGAGCGTCAGCTCCGCGATATTCGTAGGAAATACGGAACTCGCTAGCCCGCTGTCCCGCCGCTAAATTGGGTGCGCGGGGGCGTGTACACCTGCGGCGGATGTGGTACTTCCGCGCGCAATGTTCGACGCGATCTCCAAGGGCTTCAAGAACGCCAAAAATCGACTCGCCGGGCTCGAAGAGCTGACCGAGCAGAATATCGAAACGGCACTGCGCGAAGTGCGGCTCTCCCTCCTCGAGGCCGACGTCGAGCTCTCTGTCGTGAAAGCATTTCTCGCTCGCGTGAAGGAAAAAGCACTCGGCGAGACGGTTCGCGTCCGCGCCAAGGGGACCGACGGCTCCACCGTGAAGGTCCGCGCTGGCGACGTCTTCACCAAGATTTGCCACGACGAGCTTGTCGCTTTCATGAGCGCCGACGGCGAGTCGATCCGCTTCGCCGACGCCGGCCCGACCGGGATCATGATGGTCGGTCTCCAGGGCTCGGGGAAGACGACGAGCTCGGCGAAGTTCGCGCGTTTCCTGCAGAAAGACCTGAAGAAGAAGCCGCTCCTCGTCGCCGCCGACATGCAGCGCCCCGCCGCCGTCGAGCAGCTCATGGTCCTCGGGAAGAGCATCGGTGTCCCCGTGTTCAACGTCCCCGGCGCAAGCCCCGTCGAGATTTGCTCGAAGGCGCGCGACGAAGCGAAGGCCAAAGGCTGCGATGTCATCATTTACGACACGGCCGGCCGCCTCGCGATCGACGATGCCCTGATGGAAGAACTCCAGGCGATCAAAGCGAACGTCGCCCCGCAGAACATCTTCCTCGTCGTCGATGCGATGATTGGGCAAGATGCCGTCAAGGTCTCCAAGGGCTTTCACGACCGCCTTGACCTGACCGGCGTTATTCTGACGAAGCTCGACGGCGATGCCCGCGGTGGCGCCGCGCTCAGCGTTCGCGAAGTGACGGGGGCTCCTGTTCGCTACGTCGGGATGGGTGAAGGCACCGATAAGTTTGAGGAATTCCGACCGGACGGCATGGCGAGCCGCGTCCTTGGCATGGGCGACGTCGTCGGCCTCATGAAGGATTTCCAGTCGGTCGTCGACGAGAAGAAAGCGGCGGAAGACGCCATGAAGATGCTCGAGGGGAACTTCACCCTCGATGACTTCCTTCAACAGATTAAGACGATCCAGAAGATGGGATCGCTTAAAGATATCGTCGCGAAGATGCCCGGAATGGACCAAATGATGCCGCCGGGCGTCGACCTCGACGATCGCGAGCTTGTTCGTATTGAGGCGATCATTCAGTCGTTCACGAAGGCGGAACGCCGCGACCCCTACGCCATCGTCCGCGAGCCGTCACGCGCCGCCCGTATCGCCAAAGGTTCGGCGACGCCGGAAGTCGCCGTGAACGAACTCGTTCAGAAGTTTCTCTTCATGAAGCAGATGATGGATGGCCTCGGCCAGAACATGGGCATGATGGGGAAGATCCCGGGCATGAATAAGCTCGGAATGATGAAGAACCTTCGGAAGATGGCCGCTGGCGGTGGGATGCCGCCGGGCATGGGTGGCCTCCCGGGGATGGGCGGCATGGGCGGGATGCCCGGCATGGGGGGCTTCCCCGGAATGCCCGGCATGGGCGGTTTTCCCGGAATGCCTGGAATGGGCGGGATGCCCGGCATGGGCGGCTTCCCGGGGCTCCCGAGTTTCGGCGGCCCTAGCCCCGCCGACGGCCTCACCAAGATGAAGCCGCTCTCCGTTCAGGAGAAGAACGCGAAGAAGGCCTCCCGCAAGCGCGAAAAAGACGCACGCAAGAAGTCCCGTAAGTGATGTTGACGGAACAAGCTTCACACCTTCGTCGGCGCAGCGGCTAGCCAAGCCGGCGCCGTTCAAACCTCGGTTCGACACTCTTCGCTATCGGCTGTATGATGATGAACAAACGCTTTTTCTCTACGCTCGCCCCCCTCGCCATCCTCCTCGCCCTGAGCGGTTGTGTCGGAAGCAACAAAGGGCTGTCTGACGAAGACAAAGAGCGCCTCAAGCCGTACATCGTCGATGTTGCCCCCGCGGACATCACGAAGCTCGACGTGAATTTTGAGAACAAACTCAGGATCATCGGCTACAAACTCGACCGAGCCGTCGCGACGCCAGGGAGCACCGTGAAGGTCACGCTCTACTGGAAGTGCGAAGAGAAGCTTGACGACGGGTGGATGCTCTTTACCCACGTCGATGACCCGATCTCGAATCAGGTCACGAACTTTGACTGGGGGAGCGCGATCCGGGAGCAGAAGGGGGATCGGCAGATCCTCGGTCCCGACCGGTGGGAAAAGGGGAAAGTGTACGTCGACGAGATCGACATGCGAATTCCCGATTGGGGGCCGGGAATGGGACCCGAATTGCGCATCATGACCGGTATTTGGCGGAAGGACGAACGCCTACGCGTCCTCTCCGGCGCCAATGACGGTGACAATCGGGCGATTCTCTTCACCTTGAAGACCGGCCGAACGCCGACGAAGGTCGAAGAAAGCGTCACAAAGCTTTCGGTCTCGAAGCTCCCTGCCGGCGAGAAGATCGTCGTTGATGGGAAGGCGGACGAGAAGGCCTGGACGATGGCGACGTCGACCGGCGTCTTCGTAGACGTGTCGACGGGGGGACCCAACAAGGACTTCCCGGTGAACGCCGAAGCAAAAATTACGTGGGACGACGCGAACATGTACGTGCTCTTTGAGGTCAAGGACCCCACCGTTACCGGTGGGTTCAACGATCCCAAAGCGCAACCGACCAAGTTTACGGTGACCGGGCTGCCGAAGCTCTGGACCGAAGACACCGTCGAAATCATGACCGACCCCGACGGCGACGGCGACAACGTCGACTATTACGAACTGCAGATCAATCCCCAGAACAAGGTCTTTCATTCCCAGTTCGACGCCCGGCAGAAACCGGAAGGCGGCGAGAATGGCCCCTTTGGTCATGAGGATTGGGACCCCAAGCTGAAGAGCGCTGTCGTCGTCAAGGGCACCCTCGACAAGCCGGATGACAAGGACGAAGGCTACACCGTAGAGACGGCGATCCCGTGGAGCGCATTCGCCAAAGCGAAGAACCACCCGCCACGAAGCGGAGACACCTGGCGAATGAACTTCTACGCCATGGAAAAGAACAGCGGCGTTTCCTGGTCCCCTATTCTTAAGAAGGGGAACTTCCACTACGCGCCCCGCTTCGGCAAAATTGAGTGGTTTGATCCGGCGGCGAAGGCGGAAGTGCTCGACGCAGGGGTCGGCGACGCAGGCTCTAGCGACGCAGGGAAGGCAACGACCGCTGCGAGCGCTGCGCCGAGCACCAGTTCGGCGATTCCCAAGAAGGGGACGTTGCGACTTCCGAACTGACCGGCGAGCGCGTAAGAATTCGATGAAAAAGGACTTTTGGGCGGAGCGCTGGGCCGACGGCCGCATCGGGTTTCACCAACCGAAGGCCCATGATTTCCTCGCGCGCTATGCAGACCGGTTGCGGCCGGCCAGCGCGGTGTACGTACCGCTTTGCGGGAAGTCGCTGGACCTTGTGTGGCTCGCCGGAAACATCGCTCCCGTCCTTGGAACTGAGTTTGTTCGGTCGGCGATCGATTCGTTCTTCGCGGAACAAAGCGACAGCGCGACCGTGACCGACGTTGCCCCCTTCCGGGTTCATCGCGGACGCAAATTGTCGACCATTGCCCTCTTTGAAGGGGACGCATTTGCCCTGACTCCGGCGGTGATAGCTGCCGCCCTCGGCGGTCCGGGAACCGTCGAAGCTGTATATGACCGCGCGGCGCTTGTGGCGCTCGATCCTCCGACGCGCGATCGGTACGTTGCAGGACTTGTCGGCCTGTTGAAACCCGGCGGAAAGATCCTGCTTGTCGTTTTCGACTATGACGGGAGCAAACTCGACGGACCGCCTTGGGCGGTGGGACCAGGCGAGGTCGAGCGCCTGTTTGGAGACCATGGAACGGTCGAACTCTTGGAGGAGCGTCCGGAACCGGTCGGTGCCCGCTATCGCCAGGCGGGTGTGACTGCAATTTGGGAGCGTGCCTACCTCATTTCGCTGAATTCTGCATCGACCTGAATCGGCGCCGCGCGAATTGCCCGACTTTGGTTGGAGCGTTTGCGAGAAATTCGCGAAGGCGATTCCGTTCCGAGTACGCTGCGCGACTATGCCTTCCGTCGGCCCCTCTATGTCGTTCGCTCGAACCTTCCGTGAGCTCGCAGCTGCCGCGTCTGTGGCGACGGCATTTCTCGCTGCCCTCTGGGTTCCGGCGTCGGCCCATGCCCAGGATAAGCCGAAGTATCAACCGGTTACCGACTTCCGTCTTTCGCGTGCCTCGCTCGCAGAAAAGCTTGCGGCCGCCGGGCGCCAGAGCGCAGCCGCCGGCAACTGCAAACGCGCGCTCGACCTCTTCGACCAGGCACTCCGGACGTCGATGGACCCCCTTGTCGTCCGCGACCGAGGAAAATGTCACGACAAGGAGGGGAATGTCCGCCCCGCCATCGATGACTATCGGGCCTATCTTGCGGCACATCCCGATGCCCCAGATACCGACGCCATCAATGAACGATTGATGGCGCTGGACGCCCAATATGCCGCGACGGATGGCAAGAAACGCGACCCCTTCGCGTCGACCGCTGCCGGCGCCGCTTCGGTGGACCGTGGCGCGCGAACCCGCGACGGCGGAGGGGACACGTCTGACCACGACCACAAGCGAAATTATGACAACGAGGTTACGCACGCTCAATTGACCGACGAGGCGTACACTTCGTCGCTCCGCCGCGGCAAAGGTGGAGCCCTCGGATTGCAATTGGGCTACCGGTCTCTCGTTGGGAACAACGTTCAAACACTCGGGGGCTACCTCGTCGGTGTCTCAGGACGCTACGCGTTCTCTGAGTCCGTTTCCGGAATCGCCGAACTGGGCTACGGAGCATACGGGGCGTCTGGTTCCATTTCGCACTACCCGGTAGTCATTGGATTTCTCGGCGCAGAAGGGCGATTTCCGCTTGATGCGTTCGCCACTCACCAGATCTTCGCCG
>JAAFHJ010000199.1:5708-8133 GCA_013298325.1 Myxococcales bacterium
CGTCGATCGACGTGACGTACTACGGCGTGCCGCGTGGTCGTGTTGGTTACCGCTATCTCCTCGCTTCCACGGTCGGAATCGAGGCGGGGTTGGACGCCGGTCTCTACTATTTTCGCGCCACGACGTCATCTTCGGGAGCCACCGTGAACGGGGTCGCGACCACTGTGAACAACACGGAGGGGCGTTTCTTCGGGAGCATCGGTGTCCTCGGGGGACTCCTCGTCGGCTTCTGAACGCTCTCCGAGCCTTAGGGAAAAGCGCGCCGAAGTGGCGCGCTTTTTTCGTTCGAAGGGCTGCGGCGCGCCCACGTTCGGCACTGCCTCGCGAACTCTCCCCGCGTCGACCGTGTTTTCCTCCCGTAGTTGGTCGCTTCCTGGTACTTTCGCGCCGCCTCGAGGCTCCCGCGCGTAGGAAGGCGCTAGCCGAAATTCGCGTGAACTCAGGGGAAAATGGCGCACGAGAGGGCACCGTGAATGCGGGGCCGTCGCAGGCAACGGAAGGCGGATACATGGCAGCGCGTATTCATTCGACGGCGCAAGTGGCGCCGGGGGCGGAACTCGGTGAAGGCGTCAGCGTTTGGCAGTTCGCGCAAGTGCGTGAAGGATCGAAGCTCGGTGCTGGTTCGATCGTCGGCATGGGCACCTACATCGACGCTGGCGTAATCGTCGGTAAAAATTGCAAATTTCAAAATCACGTCGCCACCTATCTTGGGCTGGAACTTGAGGACGGCGTGTTCTGCGGCCCCTGCTGCGTGTTCACGAACGACCTCTTTCCGCGTGCCATCAATGCCGACGGAAGCTTGAAAGGCGCCAGCGACTGGACGCTCACGAAGACACTCGTGAAATACGGCGCCGCGATCGGGGCGAATTCGACGATTGTTTGCGGGACGACCATCGGTCGATGGGCGCTCGTCGGCTCGGGGAGCGTCGTCACGAAAGACGTGCCCGACTTTGGGCTCGTTCGCGGAAACCCAGCGCGTTTGGCAGCCTTCGTCAGCCCGCGCGGTAAGAAGATGGAGACCGTAGCGCCGCCCAAGGAAGGGGCGGCAACGGTCACCATGCGTTGTCCGGAGTCGGGAGATACCTACGAGGTTGACGCGGCCGCCTGGCGCACCCTCTTCACTTGAATCAATTTTCGTTTCGGGTGTCCTAAACATCCGCTTTCAAACCCTTTTTTCGACGAGACCCACGATGACCCTCCCGAAGCGTATGATCCCGATTTCCAAGCCGATTCTTGGCGAAGAAGAGAAGAAGGCCGTCCTAGAGACGATGGAATCGGGGATGATCGTACAGGGGCCTCGCGTAGCGAAGCTCGAAGAGAACTTTGCCAAGGTCATCGGAACGAAGCACGCGATCGCAACGTCGAGCGGTACAACGGCGCTTCACATTGCGATGCTCGCTCACGGCCTTGGTCCGGGCGATGAAGTCATCACCTCCCCGTTCACGTTCATCGCTTCAGTCAACAGCATCATCTACACCGGGGCGACGCCTGTCTATTGCGACATCGACCCGAACACCTTCAATATTGATCCGGCAAAGTTGGAGGCGCTGATTACGCCGAAGACGAAGGCAATCCTTCCCGTGCATCTGTACGGACTTGCCTGCGACATGACGGCGATTGAAGCGATTGCCAAGAAGCACGGGCTGGCAATCATTGAAGATTGCGCCCAGTCGATCGGCGCTCGCTGGGGCCAAACGATGACCGGCGCGTTCGGAACGGGCTGTTTCAGCCTCTACGCGACGAAGAACGTGATGAGCGGCGAAGGGGGAATGATCACCACCAACGACGACAAAGTTGCCGACCTCGCGAAGGCGATTCGTGGTCACGGCATGCGCCGCCGTTATTACCATGACCTCCTCGGCTACAACTTCCGCATGACCGATTTGCACGCCGCAATCGGCATCGTGCAGCTTGGACGCCTCGACGAATTCACGAACAAGCGCCGCGCGAACGCCGCATGGTTGAACGCGCACTTGACGCGAGTGAAGACGCCGAAATGTTTCACGAGCTGCGGGAACGATTGCGCAGCTTCGTGTTCTCACGTCTGGCACCAGTACACCGTGCGTCTCGAAGGGGCGTCTGCCGACGAACGTGATCGCGCCGTAGCCCGCTTGAATGAAGTTGGCGTCGGTTGTGGCGTGTTCTACCCGGTTCCGGCGACGAAGCAGCAGCACATTATCGATCTGGGGCTCCACCACGGAAACGTGCCGCTCGCGGAGACCATTTCCAACGAGGTCTTCTCGCTTCCTGTGCACCCTTCGCTTAACGGCGAAGATCTCGAGTACATCGCTCATCACGTGAACGCGCTTTAGGCGAGGCAGACCTCATGACGGCTCGAACTTGCCTCTTCGTAGGCAGCAAACGAATGGGCGTCCGTGTCTTGGAGACCATGCTCGCCGAGGGGCGCGAGCAGGTCGTCGGCATT
>JAAFHJ010000002.1 GCA_013298325.1 Myxococcales bacterium
GGGGCCTTTTCGACGAGTGGACCTGGCCCATTTTTGAAAATGAACTGAAGGGGTTGGGGACGGGGATTGCCTCCGCGAAGCTCCTCGGCTCTGCGTCCTACCCGGCGTTGGTGGCGGGCGCGCGCGTTACCGTGTTCGTCGATGCCGAGACGGTCGTCCGCTACGACCTGCCGGCGAACATCGGCGACGTTCAGCAGGTATTTTATGTCACCGCCCCTGCGACGGGCCGCAGTGATCTGCTGATCGCTCACCGGCCGAAGGGGACCTACTCGAACCATTTTCAATGGCATTCGGGAGGCGAACCTATGGAGATTAACGCCTACTTCTATGGGGCTATCCGCGACATCGTAACGCCCCTTGGTACCAGCTTTGGCGGGCCGATTCTTGCTCCTGGTGAACGATTTGAGAAATGGGAGATCCACGGTCAAGCAATCAGCAACGGTCGCGAGCACTGGCTCCTTTCCGCCGGCGAACGCCTTGGCTGTTTCCCCGTCGATGACGCGTTGAAAAAGCTAGGCGGGCGCACCGAGTGGCCGGCGTGCTTCGCCGCTTTCGCCGAACTCAGCGACGGGGCGAGCGTCGCCGCGTTGTCGCTGACGCCGGCGCGTCCGGGCGCCGAGCACTCGCCGGTCGGCGGTGGGGCGAACGGCGTTGGCGGGATGCTGCGCCGGAAGCAGGTCGCCGGTGGCCGGACCTTCGACTACCAGCGCGCCGATGGTGCCCGTTTCCGCGGCGACTTTGAGTTCCACGGGCTCGTCGATATCCCCTTCGGTCCGACCGTCCCCGTCCGCGCCGCCGCGGCAAATTACCAGTCCGACGAGCGCTTCACCATTCTCGACGCCGGCGGCGTACCGGTCACGGCGGTCGGTTCTGGGGTGACGCCGTCGGCCGGCTTCCTCCGCCTGCCGCGCGCCTCTTCCCTCCAGAACCTTCGCGTGCGCGATGCAGCCACCAGCCGCGCGCTTCGCGCCACCACCACCGCGACCGCTACGACGCTTCTCGCCGCCGCCGCCGCCGATCGAGCCGCCAGTGCCGCTCCGGGGGTACCCAAGGGAACGCCTCCGAGTTCGGCGGGGACCGAACGCGCGATTCAAGAAGCATTTCCGGGGATTGACCCGGTGCTCGTTGGTGCCGTCGCATCGCAGGTCTTCGGCACCCACGAACTTGTTCAGCGGATTGATGCACTCTGCAACCCGCGGCGCACCGAAGCGTCAGAGGTCGCCGCCGCAACCGGCACGAGCGCCGTCGCCCTCCGCGATGGCGCGGTCGCGGAGGCGATGCACCTCGGCCGGTCGCTCGTCGCTCGCACCGACGGCGGGGACGTCCTCACCGGCTATGCCCTCGCTGCGGCTGCTCTAGCAGGCCCTGCCGTTCCGGAAGTCCTCGCGATTCCGAGCCATTTTGCTTGGGAGACGATCGTCGAAGGTTTGCCGCAGGCGGTCGCCTTCTTCCTCGCCCGCCCCTTTCCGGGAACGGGAGAGAGCCCTCGGGAGGCCCTCCGTGCGTTCGCCATCGCCCTGCGCGATACGCCGCTCGCCGGCGACTTCGTCCGCGTCTCCGTGCAAGCGGCGATCACGAGCGCGTGGGTCAGCGCGTGCCCGAAAGGGCAGCTCGCCTACGTGATTTCATCCGATAAAATCAAAGGTTGGGAGTCGCTCTCCCCACGCAACGTGCTCGTCCGGCTCGGCGCCGGAAACCCGACGACGGCCGGATTGCGCGCAGCGACCCTCTTCCTCCGCGCAACGCCGGAGGAGGGGGTGGTTCCCCCGGTGGAGGCGACCGGCAGTGTCGAGGGCGTTGTTGTCGCTGCGAAAACCGACCTCCTCGCCGCCGCGGTCGCGCGTGCCGAGCCGGTGCCCGTGCCGACCGGCAAGGCGGGCGCGGCCGTGCTCGCCGCCCTTGTCGCGGGCACGACGTTGGAGGTCGCAGATGTGCGATTGTTGCTAGCCGGTCTGCCCAACTTCGGTACCTGGACGAGCGATTTTCTTGGCGAGAAGATTCGCAAAGCGGTCGATCTGAAAATGGCCGATGCAAAGGTGTCGAAAGAGCGTTGGAAGCGGTACGCATCGCGCCCGCAGTTCCTTTCCTTCGTCGCCGCGTGCGTTCCCGCGCCGGACGCATTTGGCGACGATGCGGCCCACGTCGCGGCCATCGAAGCGGCGATTCGCGAGCGTTATTCAGCGTCTATCGCGGTGCCCGACGCCACCGTCGCCCTTGTGACGAAGCGTCTCGCGTGGAAGGGGGATGTTCGCCTGGTTCTCGCCGACTTCGCGACTGGCGCATCCCGCGTCGGAAATTTTTCCGACGACTCCGTACCGGGAATTACGCCCGAGAAACCGAACTTTCCGGCCCCAGAGACCCTCGTTTCTTTTGCGAAAGTGCTCGTACTCCTCGCGAGCGAAGTGGCAGAAGAGGACCCGGTTCGACGCGGGCTTCCGTCGACGTTCCGGCGTTTCCTCGCCGCTCTCCGCGACCCCCGACACATCCTCACACTCCCGATGGTCTACCTGAGCGAAACCGCCGCGAAGGAGCAGTATTTGGCGACGTTTGGCGGCGCGCCGGTGACGTTCCGGAACGCCGCCGGCAATGAACTGACCGGCCGCGAGGTCGATGGGCTCCTCGTCACCGAGGAGCGGTGGGGCGTAAACCGGTTTTTCCGGCCGGCACGGCTCGACGGTGCCCTACGCGACCAGGTTGCCGCCGCCCTCGGCGTCGAGAACGCTTACGGGACCGACGCGGCGCGGGCAGCCCTCTTTTTGACGAGTTCGGAAGCTCTTGGACTTGTTGACGGAATCGTCTCGTCGAGCCCCACGTTCCAGGTCGATCCGCGCGTTTCGGCACCGACGGTCGTGGCGGCCGCGCGGAAGAAGTTTCCGCAGTTTTCCGAGGAATCGGTCGTCGTCTACCTTGTGCTCCTCGCCGCCGCGACGCCGACCCGAAAGCGCCTGGAGACGCTCGTCGGTGGGGCTGCTGCTTTCGAGGCGGCAGCAGAGCCGCTCGTCGCCGCGGGCCTCCTCGTTACCGGCACGAGGGAAAAAGCGGGGCGCGAGCACTTCTTGCCGGGCCCCTGGGACGCCAAGTGGGGGCCGATGGAGACCTGGAAGCAGGCCCTCTACGACCGCACCTTCTTCGGGCTCGCGCTCCCTCTTGAACCGATGGGTGCACTATACAAGAAAGCCTGGGAGCGCGTCGAGGCCGGGGATCTCCCGCGTTTTGAAGAGGCCGTTCGCGAGAAAAAGAAACGCTGAATTTGGTCTAGCCGGTAGTTTTTGGCGCGCGCGCGTAGAGTGCAGCCCACGCAACAAACAAAAACTGAAACGGCAGTCGCCCGATCGCGGCTGCCGCACTCACGCCAAGCGCCTCTGGATGGAGAGCTAGGTAAATGTTTGCTGGAAAAACAGCAATATACAGTGCCACTAGCCCAAAGGCTGCGGCTCGCCGCATCTGCGGGAGGAGAAGGCCGACGCCACCGGCGATCTCGAAAAAGCCCGATAGAAGAACCAGAAAACGGTGTTTGTCTGCCGGGATGTACTCCGGCATGATCTTCATGAAGAACTCTGGATGAACGAAATGAAGAACGCCGACCGTCACCATCAAGCCGGCGAGCAGCCCGCGCAGGGGGCGGGAGGCTGCAAGCCGGTCGAGGCGTTCTCCGGTCCGGCGGTTCGCCGGGCGGAGAGAAACGCGAGTGGGCGGCGTCGGAGGCGGGGCGAGGGTCATCGCCCCTGTGCTTACCAGGGGAGCTTCTTGCCGAGGTGGAAGTAGCCGCCGGTCGGCCCATCGTCGTTCAGCAGGGCAAGCTCAACGGCGGTTTTCGCGCCGGTCTCGACGTCGAGGGGGGCATTGGCGCCGCCGAGGTCGGTCTTGACCCACCCGGGGTGGGCGGCGTTGACCTTGATCCCCTTTGCCGCCAACGCCTTCGATTGAATGACGGTCACCATGTTCAGCGCCGCCTTTGAAGAGGCGTAAGCATAGGTGAAGAAGTCATTCATTTCGTCGGTCGACTTGAGCGTCTCAATAGATCCGAGAATACTCGAATGATTGACGACTCGGCCGTGGCCGCTCTTTGCGAGGAGATCGGCAAATGCTTCCGTTGCCGCCCAGGGACCAATCACGTTGGTATTCAGGGTCGCTGCGAAGCTCTCGCGGGTGATGCTGCCCCCCCAATCGCTCGAAATTCCTGCGTTATTTACAAGGATATCGAGCTTGCCCGCCTTTTCGCCGATCGTCTTCACGGCGGCATCGAGTTCCGACTGATTCTCCACGTCAAGCTTCACAAAGTGGGCATCGACCCCCTCTGCGCGGAGCTCGGTTTCCGCCTTCTTTCCGCGTTCGGCGTCGCGGGCGCCGACGAATACTTGGACGCCCGCCTTGCCAAGCTGGCGGGCGATCTCGAGTCCAAGTCCTTTGTTTGCGCCGGTAACGAGTGCGATTTTCTTCTGGCTCATGGCTCTAAACTCCGGAAAAAATCCCGCGACAGCGGGGGGAGCCGCCATCGTGGGACCGGTGTTCGCTTCCCGCAAGTGGGGTCGCTACAAAAAAAGAAGCGACCGTCAGTGCTCGCAAAGGCTGACGGCGCGGACGTTGAGCGTCTGCTTGTGGCGCTTCCGCTCCTCCATCAGTTCAAGGCGAATCGCCAGCGCCTCTTCGTGCGACAGGATGCCTTGTTGGGCAGGAACCTCTTCCGTCGACGGAATCGGCGCGTTCGGATCGACGATCCAGAAGACGATCACGCGGCGCCGCCCCTCGGTGGCGCCATCGGCGAGCTTCAGCGCGCTGAGCTTGTGAATGTGCGAGTTGGGGAAGACGACGAGGCGCCCCTTCGGCGTCGCGACCTCGCCGACCGGGACGGTCCCTTCATCGACGAGGGCCTCCAGCGCCCGCGGACGGCTCTGGGAAATGTTCCAGAAGAGGTGACCGGCCTCCTCCTCGGTGTACGGACGCTTAAAGCGAAGTTCTCCACCGGTCAAAGCCTCATCACGATCGAGGACATAGACGCAGGTGGCGACAATGTGCTCGTGGCTCATTCCTTCAACGTGCCAGACGCCTTCGTGGGTTTCCCCGGCACCGAGGCGATATTCAACGATCTTCGGGATCACGAGGAGGTTGCGACCGCGGAGATTGCGCACGTTCGCAGGACGCGCTTCAAGCGAGATATTCTCGGGAAGTTCCCCTTCGTGCTCGGTCTCGCTGTCGTCCTTCCAGAAAACCGTCCCATCGACGTAACCAACGACGCTCTCAATCAGGGGAAGCGCTGTCGCGAACAGGGCCGCGAGGTCGTCGTAGGTTGACGCGTGGCGCGTCTGGTCGAGGTTGTTGATGTACGAGCGGATGGTGACCGAGCCGTCTTCGGCGACGTGGAACGGCGTCGGCAACCACTGGTACTTGGAACTCTCGTAGGTCCGCCCGAAGCGATCGTAGGGAAGCGCGGGACCGTGGTGGAAGACCTTGTTAATCTTCGATGTATCTCGGATGTACGGGTAGAGAGACGGGTGCACGAGGTCACGCACGCGCGTCCCCGAGCCCGGGTGGTAGTCGACCGGTTCGAGGGCGATGAGGCGCTCCACATCGGCGTTGAGCCGCGCGACGAGTTCGGGGCTCACGAGGGCATCGGCGAAGGCGATTCCATCCGGAAAGGGGCGGCGAAGATGCTTCTCCCAGACTGCCGAAATGTGCGGCGATTCGGAGACGTAGAACCACTCTTCGTTGCTGACGACGTACTCGGTTCCCGATTCGGTATCGCGAATGGTCGAAGTGTCGTTTTCGGAGTTTTGAGCGACGACGATGCCTTCGTTGCCGGGGAAATCGGTCCCATCGACGGCGGCGAAATCGCATTCGCTGACCGTATCCCCCACCTGTGGCTTGTAGTCTTCTCCGAAGGTCAGGAGTTCATTGACAAACGCGTAGTCGGTAGTCGTTGCGAAATGGACCGTCATCGGAATTTCCTTCGTTGAAGACAGAAGTACCTGCGCCTAGAGGGCCGCGGAAAGTTACCGGATCGGGGGAGCCGCCGCGGCGTCAAACGTGCTCAAACGGTCGGGCGCCAGTAGCGACGTAGCCGAATGCGGCTCTCGGCGCCGAATGCCTTCAGGAAACCACACGTCGCTTCGTCGTCTTCCACCATGAGCGAAAGGTGTTTCTCGCCGGCGTGGCGCTCAACCTCGCGGAGGAACGCGGTTGCGATCGCCGGGCGCGCGATTCGAAACGGGAAGCAGCCGGGGAAGGCCGAATCGAAGAGCGCGACCCCAAGCGGCGCTCCGTCGTCGTCCCAGGCGCCGATCGGAAGCTGGGCGGCGCGGCTCGGCGTCACCCGCGCCACCGGCAGGGCGAAGGCAGCAGCGAAGTGAGCGAGCCTTTCTGCGGAGAGAAGGCCGGTGCTGCACGCATAGACCGGCATCGCATCGACGTCGCGAAAATCGACGCGAAGCGCCTCTGAAGTACCCGCTTCTTCAAAGCCAAGGTGTTCGTAGAAAGCGCCATTGGAACCTTCCCTATCGGTGTTGAGCTGAATCGCCCTTCCGCCGGCCGCGTCCTCCAAGAGCGTCCGCGCAACACCCCGACCCCGAGCTTCGGGTGCCGTCACAAGATGTCTCAAAAATACGGGAATATCGGAGGTTTCGTCGTGTTCAGCGTAGCTGTACCCGACAACCGAGAGCTGGGCGTCCACAGCGACCCGGAGCCGATAGCGCCCTGCCTTAGGAGGCAAACCGGGCGGCGGGCCATCAACACGGAGTTCCCTATACAATTCGGAAATCCGCGGAAGATCTTCCGCGGTAGCTTCGCGAAGCGCGATCGCGTTCATCGTTAATCCTTGCGGCACGTCAATACCTGAACCACGTAGAGTTCTACGCGGCGGCGGGAGTGGGGGCGCGGCCAGAGGAGGTCGTCGTCGCAGGCGGTGACGGCGAGCCCCGCCTCACCCAGGAGCTGGGCGAGGGTCGTCTCGTCGTCCCCTCCGAGGGCTGGGTCGGGGCTGCTCACGATGGCGGTCCCGCCGGGGTGCAGGCTTCGTGCGATCGCGGCGCAGGCGCGGGCGGGATCGCCGACGAGGTCGAGGACGTTCTCCGCGACCACCAAATCGAGGGAGTCCTCCGCAAATGGGAGGTCTTCGACGTCGGCCACGAGGGGGATCCCGCGGCCGAGCGTTTTTGTCGCGAGCAACGCCCCGCGAAGGGAGAGGTCGACGACCCATGGCTCGACGTTGCGCGGGAGCCAGCGCGCCGCACCGAGGCCGGCGCCGGCACCGACGATGCAGACGTCGCCATTGATTTTCTTAGGAACACGGCGCTTTATCGCGTGCGCGACGGTCGCCCCTTGGGGGCCGCGGAGCGGCGCGTAGATCCCTTCCAGGGGGCCGGCCGTTGTGCCGCGGCGGGGGAGCCCCTCGCCGTCTGCCTCGGCCGCGGTCCAGTCGTCGGCGAGGGGGACGAGGTCTTCGTCGGCGGCGAACGCGCGGATCGTCGCGAGCGTCCCGCGGGAAAGCCGATCCTGTTCGGCCAGGGTCGTCACGAGGCTCTCGCGGTGGCGACCGATGTAGCCCTCGGCGTCGACGAGCAGGAGCGGGACGCCACCGAGGACCGGGTACGCACACCCCTCCTCGCACGTGAGCTCGGTGATGCCGTCGTCCTCGACGGGGGCACCGGGCGTGAACGGGAGGTCGGCACCGCAACGGGGGCAGGCAAGCATGCTATTATTCACCAGGATTCCCCATTCATACCGGGCGAAAGTTGTGGGTTTGAAGCGGGTGTAGGAACGTGGAGTTCACCGACAGCGTCGACGCAGTAAAAACTGGAGAAGAGCCCCGCCGGGCGATGGTTGCCGGAGGCGCGGCGCCCGCCGAACGGAAGCTTCGACGAACTCCCCACGCTCGCGCGGTTCCAGTTGCAGAGGCCGACGTCCAGATCGTCGGCGAAGCGCTCGAAGCGCGTTTGATTCTGGGTGAACACCGCCGCGGCGAGCCCATAGTTTCCGAGGTTTGCGCGTGCGAGCAGGTCGTCTTCGTCGCGAGCGACCTCCACGGTGAGTACCGGCGCGAAGAGTTCTTCTAGGTGCAGCGGCGCGCCCGTGAGCTCCGCCGGCGCGATCGATTTGTGTGCAAGGTACACGGAAGGCCGCGCATAGTGACCGCGCACGCCGGTCACGTCGATACGCGAGAAGGGGACGATCGCCTCAAAGGCATGTTCCGAGGCAGCCGTCATCGCTTCCATTCGCTGAAGGGCGCGCTCATCAATGACGGGACCCAAGAAGCAATCTTCGTGGGGGCCGACGCGGAGGGCGCGTGCGGCGCGTGCGAGGCGCGTGACGACCTCGTCGGCGTTTGCCGCGGTCACGAGGATCCGGCTGTTGGCGGTGCACCGCTGACCTGCGGTTACATAGGCGGAAAAGACCAGCTCGCGAACGGTGTGGGCGATGTCGGCATCTTCCAACACAATCGCGGGGTTGCGGCCCCCAAGTTCGAGCGCGATCAGCCGCCCTGGGAAGCGGGCGCTCGCCGCGAGGATCGCCGAGCCGACGGCGGTGCTCCCGGTGAACATGATCGCGTCGACGCCGGCGTGGTCGACCAGCGCCCGCGCGACCTCCGGGCCTCCGTGGAGGAGCTGAAAAACCCCCGGCGGGAATCCCGCCTCATGCATGCATTCTGCAAGAATCTGACCGACTTCGGGCGCCTTCTCGGAGGGCTTGAAGATCACGCAATTCCCGTTTGCGAGCGCCGGCACGAAATGGCCATTGGCGAGGTGGGCGGGAAAATTGAACGGGCCCAACACGGCACAGACTCCCACCGGCCGTAGGCGGATGCGGGTGTTCGGTTCGGGCGTGACTGGGAACTGAAGTAGCTCGTTGCCGGCGCCGAGGGTGATCGCGACCTTTGCGGCGAGCGCATCGGCCTCGGTGCGTGCCTCCCAAAGGGGCTTTCCGATGGAACGGGCGATGGCGACGGCGATTTCCTCGCGTCGCGCCTTTAGAGCGCCGGCGTAGCGTTGCAGGTATTCTGCACGGACTTCGCGCGGCGTCTTTCGCCAGCTATTCTGGGCCGCCCGCGCTGCAGCGACGGCGATGTCGACATCACCCACCGACCACGACGTGCGAAACGGCGTGTCGGCGAGATCGGCGGGCGAGGGGGGGGCGAGTTCGCCGGTAGCCCCGGTCGACGTCGGGCCGACGAACCGCCCATCGAGGTAGTTTCCGAGACCGTCGCGTGTCGCCCTTCGGAGAGTCATGGCGGCGTTTTACCGCGGGTTGGCGTGGAGTTGGGGGAATCCTCGCGCGCCGTCCCGCGGCGCTCATTGGGCCTTCGTTTCGACCTTCGACCCCGGCGTGAGCTCGTCGGGTGGGTGAAGCACGACGCGCTCTCCGGCGCGGAGCCCGGTCGCCTCTTTTGCGGCGTTCGCTTCGGCGAAAGGCTCGACTTCAATATCTTTTCCGAGGTCGCGCACGAGCACGAGCCCTCGTGGTGTGACCTTCCCTGCCTCATCCATCACCCAAACGCGCGGCCCCTCTTTTCGGATTAGCAGGGCCGCACTTGGTACGACCATTGGCGGTTTTTGCCGCTTTACGTGCAAGGTGACCGTCGCGAACATTCCGGCAAGCACTCCTTTATCTCCGGGGATTTGGATCTCCGCGCGGAGGGTGTGGTTGTCGAGATCGAGGGCATCGGCGATGCGGACGACCTTCCCAACCGTGGATCCGCCGCCGCGAACCTGCACGACGGCCGCCTCGTCCGGCTTGGCCCGGACCGCATCGGCGAAGCTCTGAGGAACGTCGACCAAGAGCTTGAGGGTGTCGACCCGACCGATCTCGAAGAGCGCCGATGTCCCACTCCCGACGAGCGCGCCGCGATCGACGAGACGGCGAACCACGGTGCCGTCGAAGGGGGCGGTGACGCGCTGATAGGCTTTGAGGGTGCCGAGGCGCTTGAGATCTGCTGCGTTTGATTCGACGGAGCCCGTCTGGGAGTTCGCTTTGAGGGCGAACGACTCTGCTTCCTGAGGCGTCACGACACCGTTCTTGGCGAGCGCCGCGTAGCGATCGGCCTGGGCCGTCGCAAGTTTCTCGTTCTTCTGTGCTTCCGAGAGATGGGCGGCCGCCAGACGGAGTTCGTCGTCGCGCTCGGGAACTTCAATCGATGCGAGGAGATCGCCCGCTTTTACGCGGCTCCCGAGGTCGACTCGCACCGTGCCGATGAAGCCGGTCGCCTTTGCGTAGAGCACCGTGCTCTCGACGGCACGTGCGGTCGCAGGGAGGGCAATCTCAACATCGGCTTTCGCAGGCGCCACGGCAACGACAACGACCAGCGGTGGCCGGTCGGCGGCCGCGAGAGCGTCTACCCGTGCCGCCCGCTCCCGGAGCTTCGGGAGGATGCCGACGACAATCAGTCCTCCAAGGACGACCGGGACGCCGATAAGAAACCATCCCGAGGGGCGCTTCGGGACAATCGGAGTCGTCTCAGTAGAGTCATGCATGGGAGACCTCCGGAGAAACAGTCAAGGATGATTCGGAAGGTTCATCGTCGGGATCGCGGAGTTCCGGATCGATCTGCCGCGGCTTGGAGTTCTTCTTGAGGACCGCGTACACAACGGGGACGACGAGGAGCGTCGCCACGGTGGCGCCAAAAATTCCGCCGAGGACTGCGCGGCCGAGGGCCGCGTTTTGTTCGCCACCCTCCGATAGACCCAACGACATCGGGAGCATACCGATCGCCATCGCGAGTGCCGTCATCACGACGGGGCGGAGCCGCACCCGGCCCGCCTCCAGGGCCGCTGCCCCAGCACTCTTCCCCGCCACACGCTGTTCGTTGGCGAATGCGACGACAAGAATCGCGTTTGCTGTCGCGACTCCGACGCTCGTGAGTGCCCCCATGAGCGATGGGATACTGAACGTCGTTTGTGTCGCAAATAGGGAAAGAACGATCCCGCTCGCGGCGCCCGGAAGCGCAAACAGAATCACGAAAGGGTCGACCCAACTCTGAAAGTTGACGACCATCAGCGCGTACACGAGGAGCGCGGCGAGCGCCAAGCCGAGACCGAGCCCGGTGAACGCTTCAGACATGCTCGCCGCCTGCCCCTTCACCTGGATCGTGGTTCCGGCGGGGAGATCCTTCTTGTACTTTGCAACAATCTTGTCGAGGCGGTCGACGACGGTGCCGAGGTCGCTGTGGGCGATGTCCGCTTGGACGTCGTCGGTAGGCTGGACCTCCTTATGCGTAATGAATACAGGCGTATTCCGTCGCTCGAAGGTCGCGAGATCGCCCAGCCGCGCGTGACCGTTGGCCCCGATGCCGGCGAGGTTCATCGAGGGCAGGGTGTCGCCAAGTTGGTTCCGCGTCGGCAGCTCAAGGCCGGCGAGGGCGTCCATCGAGGAGACCTGCCACGTCGGGACCTGCGTCGAGATCGGGTAAGAGAGGCCGGTCTCGAGATTGACGAAGTACGCGGGGGTGACCTGCCCCGACGACGAGACGACGAGGAGGAGGTTATTCGCGATATCGCGCTCCGTCAGGCCTGCTTCATTCGCACGAAGCCGATCGACGTTGACGTGGATGTCTGGGGCGTTGGTGATCTGAAAGAGGCGAACGTCGACGGCCCCCTGCGTCCCTCGGAGCTCGGCCTCGATCGCCTTGGCGGTCTTTAGCGCGACGTCGCGCTTCTGGCCGGACACTTGAACGTCGATCGGAGAGGGGAGGCCGAAGTTGAGAATTTGGGTCACAATATCGGCTGGTTGAAAGTAGAAGCGCAGGTCGGGAAACTGCTTCGGGAGCTCGTTGCGGAGAACCTCGACGTACTGGTTCGTCGGTTTTCGACCGTGTTCGGCGAGGCCGATGAAGATCTCCCCATCGCTCGAAGATACGTTCGCGCTGTCGGTAATCGCGAGGTTGTATCCGCCGGGCATCCCGATTTGATCGATGATGTTCGTTCGAGCGTTTGCCGGAATGAGCTTCCTCAACGAAGCTTCGACTTCGGCAAATCGTGCCTCGGTCTCTTCGATGCGCGTCCCTGGAGGCGTGACGACGTGGAGCCGGATTTTGCCGCCGTCGACTTGGGGGAAGAAGTCGCGCCCGACGAAGAGGGCCAGGACTGCCGCGCCGCCGCTCACCGCGGCAAAGGTGCCGAGCGTCGTCTTTCGGTGCTCGAGGCACCAGGCAAGAAAACTTGTGTAAGATACACGGAAACGCTCAAAGGCCGCTTCGAAGCCCTCTTGGAAGCGCACGAAGACATTCTTCGTGGCCTTGGAAGTGCTATGATTTTCCAGCTCTTTTGCGAGGAGGTGGCGGACCAGCGTCGGGACGAGCGTCCGCGACAGAAGGTAGGAGGCCATGACCGAGAGGCCAACCGCCTCACCAAGAGGGACGAAGAGGAAGCGGGCCGGGCCATCGAGGAAGACGAGGGAGACGAACACGATCGCGATCGACGAGGAGGCGACGAACGCCGGCACAGCGACCTGCTCGGCGCCATCGAGGATCGCGCGGGGCAGCGTCTTCCCCATCGCCAAGTTTCTGTGAATATTCTCGATTTCGACGGTCGCGTCGTCGACCAAGATCCCGACGGCGAGGGCGAAACCGCCGAGCGTCATGACGTTGAGCGTCTCCCCGAGGAACAGACGCATGACGAGAAGGGCGGCGAGGACGGAGAGCGGAATGCTCACCGCAACAATAAGTGTACTGCGCACCGATCCGAGGAAGAGGAGGATCATCGCTGCGGTGAGCGCCGCGGCGATGAGCCCCTCGGTGAGCAGGCCGTGGACGGCGCCGGTCACGAAGGTGCTCTGGTCGGCGAGGAGTTCGACCTTCATGCCAGGAGGGGCTGCGCCCTGAATCGTCGGGAGCATGGAGCGAACACGCTCGGCGACCTCGGTCGTCGACGCGTCGCCGGTCTTCATGACCGCCAGAACGACCGCACGCTTTCCGTCGACACGGGCGATGTTGGTCTGCACGGCGAAGCCGTCGTGGACGTGGGCGACGTCGCGGACGAAAATGGTGCGATCTCCGACCTTTCGGACCGGCACGTCGTTGAGCGCGCCGATGACCTCCGGGCTCGCGTTCAGGCTGATTCGAAATTCGGTCTCCCCGATTTTCGCGCTCCCCGTCGGCAACGTGAGGTTCTGTGCAGAAATCGCGAGGGCGACGTCCTGGGGGGCGAGGCCCAGCTCGCGCAGGGCGGCGAGATCGAGATCTACCGAGATTTGCCGCGATTTTCCCCCCATCGGCAAGGGGAATCGCGTCCCCCGGACGACGCTCAGCATCGTGCGAACACGCTGGTTCACGTGGTCAAAAATCTCCGATTCGCTCAGTGAATCGGAGCTGAACGCAATCTGGATGACAGGGACGCTCGAGGCCGAGTAGCGCAAAATGACTGGCGGAGTCGTTCCCGGAGGCATGCGCCGAACGATCGACTGGCTCGCCGCCGTGATCTCCGCGATCGCCGCAGGCACACTCGCGCCCGGCTGAAGGCCGACGCGAACGACCGACACACCATCGAAGGTTTGGCTCTCAATGCTCCGCACATTCGAGACGTTTCCCGAAATGGTGTACTCGGAGAATTGCGTAATCTGCTGCTCCATCTGTTGGGCGGGCAGCCCCTGGTAGGACCAGACGACCGAGAGGATCGGGATGTCGATCGCAGGGAAAATATCGGTCGGCGTATTCCGGGCGACGTAGCCGCCGGAGAGCAGAAGCAGGAGCGCCAGCACAACAAAGGTGTAAGGGCGCCGTAATGCGAGGCGGACAATCCACATAGGACCGATTCTTCAAAGGAGGGGCGAGTGGCTGTGCCGGTCAGAAACGCAGCGGCGTGTCGATAGGCGCGTACTAGGAAGCCGCGTCCGTCCGGTCCAATAGGTGATCCCAACGATGTGATAAGCAGAACTTATCGCTCATGCCGTTTCTCGATCCGCTCCTCCATTCCTTTCTTGCCGTCGCAGACCTTCAAAGTTTTCACCGAGCTGCGGAGCGATTGGGAATTAGCCAGCCGGCGCTGAGCCAGCGCATCGCGCGCCTCGAGGGGAACCTCGGCTCGAAGCTCTTCCATCGGGACGCTCGTGGCGTGCGGCTAACCGCTCCTGGCCGCGTCCTCGCCGAGGTAGGGAAGGACCTCGTGAGCCGCGCGGAAGCGGCGCAAACGGCGGTTCGCTCCGCCGAGGAGGCACGCGCCAATCGCCTCGTCCTCGGCTACGTCGAGTACGGCATTTTCCCGTTCTTGCCGCCGGCCCTCCGCCGCCTTCGCGAGCAGGCGCCTCAGGTGGAAATCGTCCGTCGCGAGCTGTACGCCGAACTCCAGATCGAGGCCCTTTTGCGTGGCGAGATCGACGTCGGCCTCGGGCCGGCGCCGGAGGCGAAACATGATGCGCTCTGCACGGTTCCCCTCCTTGAAGGGGAGTGGACGCTGGTCGTTCCGCGCACCCATCCGCTCGCCGGCCAGAAACGAATACCGATTCATCTGCTCAAAGAAGAGTCACTGATTATCTTTCAGCGCTCGCTCAATCCTCCGTTGTTTGGTCGGATTTTGGCCGCCTGCGATGCCGCCGGCTTCGAGCCGCGGATCGTCTTCGAAACGGCACAAGCGATGGTCGGGCCGAACCTCGTTCATGAAGGGATCGGGCTCTTTCTCGTCGCCTCTTACGTGCTTCCACGGCTGCCACGGACGTTGGTCGCTCGGCCTGTCGATGGCCTCGGCGGGCCTCTCCGCATCATCGCCCTGCACCGAAAGGGGCCAAAGCCACCAGCCCTTCGCGCGCTCCTGAAAGCGCTTTCCGAGGCGAAAGAGAGTTAATTACTCCGCCTTCCGTGCCGCACTCAATAGCTGTTCTGCGGTCCACAGGGGATGAGGGGCCCACGGCTCCCCCCACAAGAGGTACCCGCCGCCATGCGGGTCGATCGGCAAGTTCGCCTCCGTCGGATACCAACGGTTGTGGGACTCGATGAGCTTGTTCAATCGGGAAAGATCGAGCGTGTGCACGACGCGGCGCGCCTCGTCTTCCCCCTCAAGAAGGGCATCGGCGACGCGGTCGATGAAGCGCGCTTCGAGGTCCTCAATGCTCTTCAGCCGCTCTGCATACGCAGGCGGCCCACCGGCACCCCGCACCTGATCTCCGAGAGAAATCGTAAAGTTACGAACCGGCGACG
The DNA here is from genome assembly GCA_013298325.1 of Myxococcales bacterium. Classification (GTDB taxonomy): domain Bacteria; phylum Myxococcota_A; class Polyangia; order Polyangiales; family Polyangiaceae; genus JAAFHJ01. Next base: position 15,113 of record JAAFHJ010000002.1, read on the forward strand.
CCGTATTGATGGAGACAGTCGGCTTCTTGGGGCGCGATTCCATGGGCGCACGGTAGAGAACCTTTGGCGAGTCTTCCAGCCGTCAACGCAGCGGCGGCATCCCAAAGTGGTCACGCACGGCGGCAAAGGCGTCGGTGATCCTGGCGGCTTCGTCGCGGACGACGAGTGTGGAGACGGTCGCGCACCGGGGGGCGCCCGTGACGGACTTTTGTGCGGTATACACGGAAAACAGAACCTCCTTTCCGGCGCGCGGGATCACGTCCAGTCGGGCGGTGACGTCGAGACCGGCCGTTGCGAGGGCCCGCTCGTTTCGGAGTGGCTCACTATGGTTCCCCTTCACCCCGTTGCAGACGACGAACGTACCGTTTTCACAAAGAAAACGCGACGCCGCTTCTGCGTAGGCCTCGATGCCGCCCCGCAGCTCGAAGGCGGCGGGGGCCCGCTGGACGCGTGATGAAATCGTCCCGCTGCCGACGGGAAAATAGGGGGGCGTCCCGGTGACCAGCGAAAAGCGCTCGCCGAGTTCAACGTCGCGGAGGTCCCCCTCGACGATGGTGACGCGCTCCGCAACACCGTTGTACCGGATCGACCTCCGCGCGAGTTCGGCGCTCACCGCCTGGGCCTCCACGCCGATTCCCCGCCGTTCTGGGAACCGCCACGCGAGGAGCAGAAGCACAGATCCGACGCCGCACCCGAGGTCGAGATGGGAGTGCGCCTCTTGCGGCGAAACTTGCGAGGCAACAAACGCGGTTACCAGCTCATCAATTGACCATCGGTTTCCAGCTCTTTTCTGGAAGAGGCGAAAATCACCGGAAAGAAACGAGAGTGTTTCGTCGTCCCCCGGCGCTTCGCTGGGTGCTGGGGGCTTCGGTCCCGGGGCGAGCCACCCCGGCGGGCGTCGCCGCAGGGCGCGCTCTTCGGGCGTCTCCCGCGGAACCTTCGGCGTCCCGTCGGTCATTCCGCCGTCGATTCTACAAGTGATCGAATTACCTGGGTAAGCACGGCAACTGGCTGGGCCCCGGAGATCGCGTGTCCCGGCTCCTCGCGGCCGACCCGCGAGAAGATGAAGAACGGGACGCCGGAAATCCCCTGCTTTGCGAGCGCGCTCGCATCGGCCAAGGTCTCCTTGTGGCCCGCCTCATCTGCCAGGACCTCGCGGGCCCGCGCTTCGGAGAAGCCATGGTTGATGGCGATAGCTACGAGGACGTTGTCATCATTGATGTCGGCCCCATCAAAGAAGTAAGCTTCAAACAACGCCTTCGCGAGCGCGCGCTGATGGGCGTCGTCGACGAGTCGTAGAAAGGTTTGTGCGTGAAGCGTGTTCACCGAGCGACGGACCTTCGTGAAATCGAGCGCGATTCCCGATTCGAGGGCCATCGCCTCGACGCGCGCAAACATCGGCGTCGGATCGCTCCCATATTTCGCTTTGAGGTGGGCGCGTAGATCACGGCCCTCTTTTGGCGTCGTCGGGTCGAGCTGAAAGGGGAGGTAGTGGACTTCGGCATCGACCTCCGGTAGCGCCGCGAGCGCCTGATCGAGGCGGGCGCCGCCGATCAGGCAAAAGGGGCAAACGACGTCAGACACGACCTGAACGGAGATTTTGGAAGGGGATTTGAGGGTCATCGCTCAAGCCGTCTTTCGTTGAATGAATTCGATCTTATAGCCATCCGGATCTTCGACGAAAGCGATCACCGTTGTGCCGTGCTTCATCGGACCGGCGGGGCGGGTGACCTTCCCGCCGCGCGCCTTGGTAGCTTCGCAAGCGGCGTGAGCATCCTCCACTTCAATGGCGATATGGCCGTAACCGTTCCCGAGATCGTACGCCTCAGTTTCCCAGTTGTGGGTGAGCTCAAGAACGGCATTTTCTGCCTCACTTCCGTAGCCTACGAACGCCAGGGTGAACTTTCCGTCCGGGTAATCGCTGCGTCGAAGGAGCTTCATGCCGAGCACGTCGGTGTAGAAGGCAAGCGAACGGTCGAGGTTTCCCACGCGAAGCATGGTGTGAAGGATGCGCATGCGGGCCGCTTACTCGGTCACTCCCGCGTTGCAAACCGCCGGGCGTCGGGCCAAGGTGCCTTCCGTGTCGTCCCCCGTCGCCCCCCGCAATTCCACGCTCTTTCGACTGTTTCGCGGCACGCTACGCCATGTTGCGATCCCGCTCGTCGCCGGTTCCGTCGCGGCGTTCGCCTGCGGCGGCGACGATGCGCCGCCGGGGACACCAGACGATGACACGCCGCCCGTGTTCGATGCGGCCGTACCGGACGTTGGTCCCACCATAGACGCTGGCACCCGCGACGCCGCACCAGCCGATGCCGGCGGTACCTGTCTCGACGAACTCCGCGCCCGCGGCATCGCCTTCAAGCCGACGACCGCTCGCGGCGTCGTTGACGCGGTGAACGTCACGAGCACGATCAACGACGTCCTTTACGCCAATCAGACGGCAACGACCCCCAGCGCCGACCCAATGGCGTGCCGCTTCGTCCTCGCGCTCTGGGACCTGGCCGAGGTCCTAAAGAATCACAACATCCATCGTGTGGGAACGCTCGGCTCGTACTGCTATCGCTGCTGCTGCTCCTGGTCTCAAACGAACTTCTGCCGCGGTGTGAACGACCCCGAGCCCTCCTGCGGTGGCAATGGCTACTCGAATCATTCCTGGGGTCGCGCGATCGACCTCCGCTACTTCTATCTCGACAACGGGACGCGATTTGACGTTAACGACCCAAAACATTGGGTGATTTCGTCGAAGACGACCTGCGGCGCCGCGCAGGCGGAACAGGTCGGGACGAGCGCGGCCATGTACGACATCGCTTGTGGGATTGGGGCGGCCAAGATTTTTAGTCAGGTGCTCACCCCCAACTGGAACGATGCTCACCGCAATCACTTCCATATCGATATCGGCTCCAAGGGCGAGCCGAGCGGCTTTGCGGTTCGTTCGCTCGCGACGTCTGTCGACCCGCCTTCGACCGGAATCGACGCCTGCGGCGACGAATGAGTCGCCCGAAAGAAGGCTTTGACCCGCCAGCCGCCCACTCGATGGATACCGCTTGGTATGCCGTCGATGCGGAAGGGAATATTGGGATCTTCGAGACCGGAGAGGACGGCGCGTTGCCATCCGCGGCCGCCGATACGAGCGGGGAGTACTTCGATCAAAGCCTCTTGGATTGCATCCGCGTGGGGCGTCGTCTCGCCGCCCTTTCGAGTGCCGACGTGGAGGAAGCGATCGAAGCCGACCGGAAGACTGCGCCCCCCCGCGACGTGCTGATCGTCCTTCGCGTGCGCGAAGAGGCGCTCGTCGGTGGGTACCGAGGGGAGCGCGCCGCGGTGCCGGCCGAGGCCCACCTCGGCGAACGTCCGCTCGTCCTCTCGGAGCGGCCGCGCATCGTTGCGAGCCGGAGTCCGTGCACGGCGGACGCAGTCGTCGCCGTTCGCACCAGTCGGGTCGGCCTCGTTGTTGACGGCGCGCAGTTTGGCGATTGGCTCTACGACGAAGCGGAACTGGGCGGACCAACGGCAAGAGACGACGGCCTGTTCGCCTACCGCCAGCGGGAGGTGGGGCCCCACACCGGGCCGGGCGCCTACGTCCGAACGGTCGCCCCTTCTGAGCCTCTTCGGCTTGAAAATATAGAGAAAATCGCCGGTTCCGCGGATGCCGCCGAGGTCATCGGCGCGCTCTCGGCGGTCCGATTTTCCGAGTCGTTCGCGACGCTCCATCGGGTGCATCTTGCAGATTCTTTCGCGGAAGCCGACGTCGTGCGCTGGTCGGAAGACGTCGATCTGCGTGGAAACTACACGGGGCCCCCGCCGGAGCTCCGCGCGCGCACAGAACGGCGTCGCGTGTGGACGCTCATCCTCGGTTTCGCCGTGCTCTTCGTGGGGGTCGTCTTTGCGGTCGTTCACAAGAAGCGACTTCGTGCCGAGCGCCAACGCGCTGCCGAAGGGCGCCCATCCAGCGAAGTGCCGGGGGGCACCGTGACAGGACGTCGGATGCGTCGCCCGTGACCGCGACGCCTCTTGAGTTCGTCTCCCTTGAGCCATCGCGGCGATGCACGAAGGGGTGCTCGTTTTGCTACAACGGGTCTAACGCAGCAAATACAGAGGCTTGGCCTGCGGATGAGCTGCGTGTGTTATGCATGGATCTCGCGGCGAACGGCGTCCGCGCGCTCTCGTTTGGTGGCGGCGAACCGCTCGAATACCCGCCGATGTTCGAGCTCCTCGATGCGCTCCGTGGTGTCGTCCCGCGGACGCTCACGACGAACGGCCTGCCCCTGGAACGTGGAAGTGTATTTGAACGACTCGTGCGTGCCGCCCCCGAGAAAGTCCATGTGAGTATTCATGCACCGGAGAACCTCCGCGAGGTTGCCCGCGTGGTGGATCAGGTGCTCGCCCTCCGGCAGGCGGGCCTTCGGAGTGGCGTTAATTTCTTGGTTCGCGGTGGCCACCTTGACGAGGCGACTCGCGCCGCTGCGTATTTGTATCATGCATGTATAACACCCGAACAAATCACCTTTCTTCCGATGCGTGGGAGTCCGCTCGCCCACGAAAATGTAACGCCAAAGGAGCTGGCGGCGGTCGCTCAGTCGGCGAAGTTTGCTTCGATGACCTGCCTCCGCGGCTGCGAAAAGAGCCGACGCTTCGCCTCGGTAGCTGCCGACAAGACGGTTGCATGGTGCAGTTATACCGTTACCCGCGCGCCCCTCGCTGCCCCCTCCTACGCGGCGCTCGTCGCGGCGCTCGCCGGACGGGTTGCTCCGTCGCAGGAGACTGACGAACGGGCCGACGCCCTTGGTGACGAGCTCGGCCTTCGCCCGTGCTCGGAGGAGTCGCTCGTTGTCAGGCGCTCTCCGCGAAGGCTGCCGATCCTGCCCCGCGGCATCTGACAGAGAGCCGCCGCGAAACGCTTCGCCGTCTTCGGCGGAGTCGGCTAACGATAGGCCCATCGGCGGCGCAAAAAACAAATATAGGTTTGCTTCGTGTCAATGCCGATTGGTGTTGGTTGATTGGTCAATTACGCTGCACAAATGCGGCGCTTTCCGAAAAATCGCCTACCTGGAACTCTCTTTGAGAGCATCCAGGTAGGCGATTGATCGTCTACGCGTCGCGGAGCGCCTCAGGCGGTGGCGAGCACCCGCAGCGCGGCATCGTCGGCCGTTTTGGCGGCGCCTGCCGACGGCAGGGCATCGACCGCAGCGCGCGTGCTCTTGACGGTGAGCCGTCCGTCCGCAAGCAGGAGCGCGAGTGCTGCGAGCGCTTCGGTCAGCGGCGTCGCGATCGTCGCGTCGGCGAGAAGCGCAAGGACCGCTTCGATGGCCCGCTTGACCTGGGCGCCATAGATCGGATGGGCGGTCGTCATGCCCGCAGCGAGTGTTGCGCGGAGGGCGTCTCGCGTCGCGTAGAGGGCGGCGTCGCCGGTGTCGGCCCCGAAGAGCCCAGAAGCGCGCTGATCGTCAAACCACGACCCGTCGAGGCGTTCGGAGACGCTGGCGCCTTCTGCTTCGTAGCTGCTCACGCTGGCCCCGCCCAGCGGCGCGGGCGCGCCAGTGATCGGTTCCGGCGCGGCCGCTTCGTCGGCGAAAATAGGACTCAAAAAGTTCGAAATCTTCGAAAGAAGTCCCTTGGATCTCTCCTTTTCAGCGGGGGCCCGTCCGTTCGCGACCGCCAGCGAATTCCCTGGCGGAGGCGTCGCGAGAGACGGCGGGCCCACTTCCACAGGGGCCTCCGCGCGAGACCCGAAGCTCGCCGACGCGACAGGTTGCGGCGCCGGGCGGGCCGGACGCGACGCAGCGGGCGGCGCAGGAGGCATTCCGCCCGGCGCTTGGGGCATCGGCGCAGCCATCGGCGCAGCCACCGGGGCAGCCATTGAGCGGGCGACCATCGGCATTGCCGCTTTCTTCGGAGACATTCCGCCGCCGCTGCCGCCGCGTGCCCGCACCGCGCGGAGGCTCTCTCGGTCGACACCCGCACCGTCAGCACCGGTCGCCGCCGCGTAGACGGGGACCGCCCGCGTCGCCGCCGCCTCCGTAACGCGCCGATCGCGGTCGCGGACTTCCACGACAACAAAGGACGTATACTTGGAGCTCAAACGGTATTTCGTCGCGAGTTCAATGATGCGTTTCTTCATCGCATCGGCGCGCCGTCCTTCGAGGGCTTGTTCTTCGAGGTCGCGGATGCGCTCTTTGGCCCAGAAGGTGGCGATCGGCGTTTCGGCGCGCTCGCTCGCCGTCGTACCATCGAAATCGATAGCGATTCTCTTGGTGTACGAGCGGTTCCCCAGGCGGCCGCGTACGATCATGGCGCCCGATTTTCCGCCGCCTTTCGGCAATCGCCCGAGCAGCGAGAACGCCTCGCCATCGACGTAACTCGGGAGCGTAGCGGGCGCGACATCCTCGACTTCGACCCCTTCAAAGGTCACCGCAACGTCGTGGACGCGCGGCGCCGTTGCACGGGCGAACACGGCCACCACCTTGTCGTCGATGCGCTCGCCGGGGAAGATTTGGCACAGGGCACCGCCCGTCTTTCGCGCAAGGCGGGAAAGGAGCTCGTCGGACACGTTCAGCCCGATGGCGAACGCGTGGATGGAGACGTCGTCTTTCGCGGCCGCCGGGAGCACGCGGCGCGCGATTTCATCCTCGTTGCCGACCTGACCGTCGGTCAGCACGACGACGTGGCCACCGCGCCCTGCGAGGCGCACCGCCTGCTCCAGCGGTTCCAGGAGCTCGGTGCCGCCGCGCGCGTCGACGCCGGCCAAGAAGTGGTCTGCCCGCGTGAGCGAGTGCTGGGAGAAGTTCTCCATTTCCTTCGAGAAAGCGTCAACGCGGTCATCAAAGGCAAGGATCGCGAAGCGGTCTTCGCCGCGAAGGTGGCGAAGACAGAGCTTCAACGCGCGACGCGCCTCCGTCATTGCGTCGCCGCCCATCGAGCCCGAGCGATCCAAGAGGAAGACGACGTTGGTCGCGTGGGCGGCGCGGCCGCCGAGTTCGGGGATCAGAGAAATCGCCACGAACGCTTCATCGCCGACCTGCTCGATCGCGACACTGTCGAAGGTGTCAAGTTCGGCACCGTCGATCGGCTCCCCGAGGAGCACGACGTCGCGGTCGAGCGGAACTTCGCCAGCGGCGAAGGTGACCTCAATGCCCGAGGCTCCGCGTCCAGCGAATTTTCTGGTGGTGAGGGCGTGGGAAGGGGACGTAACCGTGAGGTTCCCCTGCCAACGGAGGGCGAGCGAGAGCGCGTACCCGGGGGTGCCGATCGGCGGGGAGATGCGGTCGGCGTCAGCGACACGCACGTTGGGATTCGCCGTTCCGTGGCCGGTGGCGGCGGCGAGAGGGGCGCCGCCGGGGATGTAGCGCGGGGCGACGAGCGTCGGAATCTTGAGGCGGAACGCCCCCTCTTCGGCGGCGAGTTTCTGCACGTAGGTCACGCGAATGATCGTCTCTTCGCCGGGCAGTAGATTTCCTACGCTGGCGGTAAAGATATTGCCGCGTTCCTGATCAAGAAGGGCGGCGCCGTGCCCTGCGACAAGCGCGTCGTCGTACCTCGCGAAGGCCTCTTCCCGCTCAAGAACCTTCCCTTCCAACAGCTTTCCGGCGACCTCCATAGAGAATCCGGTGACGCTGGCGTCGGTCGGGGCGGGGAAGGTGTAGATGGCTTCAATCGCCTTTCCTTCGCCGTTTCGGTAACGCTGCACAATCGTGACTTCGGCGAGCCCGCCGACGACGCGCCCCTCCAGGGCGACCCCTTCCAGAGCGACCTGCTCGCCTGCCGAGCCCACGAGACCAAAGCGCGCCACGACGTCGTCCATGCTCATCGGAGTTCCTCTTTCTTGCCAGTTCGAACCGGCGTTCGATCGGTACAGTGGTTGGTTAAATGGTGGGAAAACTCAGCGCTCGGTCCGCTTGGAAGGGGCCCGCGCCGGAAACGTTTGGGCGGTTTCCAGCAGCTCGGCGAGAAGCGCCTCCGTCGCCGCATCGACCGGCTCGTCAACTTCGAGGCGCAGCCCAGGCGCGAGGGTAAAGGTCGTCCGCCGCGCGACCGCAAAGCGCCTTCCGAGGCCGGCGCCTGGAAGGGGCACCGGCGCAGGAGATGAAGGGGCCGGGGCAGGACGCCTCCCGCCGCGTGCAATCCGAGCGATTTCAGCCGCGGTTGCGTGAGCAAGGAGTTCGGCGATGGCGTCCAGCGGGACTTCGTCCGCCTCGAGGGCGCGGATCGCCGAAAGGCGCGTCAGGTAGCTTTCGTCGTAGGTCGTCTTCGGACCGCGAAAGGGGGGGGCCGGCAGGAGACCGCGCGCCAGGTAGTAGCGGAGCGTGCGGACCGAAAATCCGCTCCGCTCGGCGAGCTCATCAATCTTCCAGCCGTCGCTCATGAAGACGACTGTAAAGACCCCGTCCGTTGCTGTCAAGTTGACTGTGAACTAAACAGTCGTCTTTTGTCCAAGTCGGACCACGGCCGCCTCGACCCACCGGTCATAGGCTTCCGAGGCACCCGCCTCAAGCGTCAGGACCTCGGGCAGTTCGTAGGGATGGAGTTCACAAAGTCTTGCAATTGCGGCAGAAAGACGAGTGTCGGTCGTCTTCGCAACGAAAGCGACCTCGGCCGCCTCTTCGAGGACCCCTTGCCAGCGGTAGACGCTCGTCACGCCGGGGACGAGGTTCACGCACGCGACGAGCCCCTCCTCGACGAGCGCGCGTGCGATTAACTTGCCAGTGGCAAGATCGGGCACGTTCGTCAGGAGTACGCGAATCATGGGCCCACTTCTGCTGCGCCAGCGATTACGATCTTGCCGAAGTGGGCGCCAGCAGCCATCCGGGCGAAGGCGGCGGGGGCTTCGGCGAAGGGGAAAACGGTGTCGATGACCGGCCGCAACTGCTCCTGCGCGGCGGCGCGGAAGAGCGCCTCAAGCTGCTCCCGGTGGCCAACGAGTACCCCTTGAATGCGGAGATTCTGCATGAGTACCGGCGTGAGAAGCGTCTCCGTCGAGGTCCCCGCGAGGACGCCGATCAGCGCAATTGTTCCGCCGGGTCGAGTGCTCGCGATCGACTCTCCGAGCGTCCCTCCGCCGACTTCAATGACGCAATCGACGCCGCGTTTCTCGGTGAGGCGGCGGACTTCCTTGGACCACTTCGGCTCGGCCACGTAGTCGAAGGTCGCGTCGGCTCCGAGCGCTGCGACGCGGGTCCGTTTTTCGGCGCTCTTCGAACTGGCGAGGACGCGTGCACCACGAAGCTTCGCGAGCTGGAGGGCGAACAGGGAGACGCCGCCGGTCCCCTGGACAAGCACCGTGTCGCCGCTCGTGACACCCGCCTGCTCCAGCGCGCTCCAGGCGGTCAGCGCCGCGCAGGGGAAGCAGGCCGCTTCTTCGTAGGAAAGGTGGTCGGGGATGCGAACAAAGGCATGTGCACCATACACGAATTGCCCTTGGAGGAGCCCGTCGACGGGACCGCCGAGCGTCGTCCGAATCTTCGCGACTTCGGGCCGCCCCGCCGTCCACTCGGGGGCGAAATTCGCGACGACTCGATCGCCGACGCGAAGGGTGGTCACCGCGCTCCCCACCTCGACGATCTCCCCGGCACCATCCGAGCACGGCACCAGCGGCAGAGGCTGTTTCGGGTTGTACGCGCCGGTAACCATCAAGAAATCTCGATAGTTCAAGCTCGTCGCATGCACGCGCATGCGGGCTTCCTGGGGGGCGAGTGCGCGGGACTCCACCGTCCCGCGGGTCAAGGACGGAAGGCCAAACGATCCCTGTACCTTCCACGCATCGTGCGCATGGTGCCGTTGGGGGCTCATCGTCACACCTCCGTCGGCGCCGGGTGCCGAAGCTTGCTCTTGCGGTAGCCGTAGGCGAAATAGAAGACGAGGCCGATCGCCAACCAGACAACGAACCGCACCCAGGTGGTACGCGGGAGCTGGAGCATCAGGTAGGTGCAGGATGCAATCGCTGCGAGCGGCACGAACGGCACCCAGGGCGTCTTGAACGGGCGAACGCGGCTCGGGTCGGTCCGTCGCAGGATGATGATGCCGAGCGCGACGAGGACGAACGCGAAGAGCGTCCCAATGTTGCAGAGATCGACGATCTCGTCGATGTTTGCGAAACCGGCAAAGATTCCGACGAACAATCCGGTGAGAATTGTCGTGATATGTGGCGTTTGATATTTGGGATGGACCTTCGCCGCAAAGGGGGGAAGGAGCCCATCGCGTGCCATGCTGAAGAAGATGCGAGGCTGCCCGAGTTGGAAGACGACAAGCACGCTTGTCGTCGCCAAAACCGCGCCGGCTGAGATAATTCCGGCGGTCCAGTTCATCCCGAGCGCCGCGAACGCAGTGGCGAGCGGCTCCGCAGTTCCAAGTTCCTTGTAGGGGAGGAGGCCGGTCAGCACGAGCGCGACCAGGATGTAAATGACCGTACAGACCCCCAAGCTGGCGAGCATCCCAATCGGCATATTCTTCTGCGGATCTTTGGTCTCTTCTGCCGCCGTAGACACCGCATCAAAGCCGATATATGCGAAGAAAATGACCGCTGCGCCGGCGGAGATCCCCGACCAGCCGTTCGGCGCGAACGGGGTCCAGTTGGCCGGCTTCACATAGAAGGCGCCGACCACCAGGAAGAAGACGATGATGGCCAGTTTGAGCACGACCATCAGGCTATTCAGCCACGCGCTTTCGCGAATTCCGCGAATGAGTACGTAGGTGATCGCCATCACTACAAGGAATGCCGGGAGATTGAAGATGACGCGGACCGGCCCGAGGTGGGGGGCGTGCGCGTAGGCGTCAGCGGCGCGGCAGACGGTGTCTCCGAGCTCTGCGGTGCACACGCCTCCAGCTTTTGCAATCTTTTCCGTTGCTTGCGCCGCGCTGCGGAAGTCGGTCCCGAGCCAATTGGGGAGGTGCACGCCGAAGCCGCGCAGGAGCTGTTGGAAGTAGCCAGACCACGAGATCGCGACAGCCACATTTCCGATGGCGTATTCAATGATCAAATCCCAGCCGATGATCCACGCCATCAATTCGCCAAGGGTCGCGTAGGCGTAGGTGTACGCAGAGCCGGCGACCGGCACCATCGCGGCGAATTCGGCGTAGCAGAGGGCGGCAAACCCGCAGGCGACCGCCGTCAGCACAAAGGAAATGATAAGCGCGGGGCCGGCGCCGACGTGTTCGCCGCCGCCAGCCGCCGCGCTTCCGACCGTTGAAAACAGGCCGGCGCCGATGATTGCGCCGACGCCGAGAGCGGTGAGCTGCCAGGGCCCGAGGGAGCGCTTGAGGCCCGTGCCCAGGTGCTCCCCATCGGGGACAAGGTCGGCGATCGGCTTCGTACGGAACAGCGACATGGGCGGGAGGAATACCGTGGATTTCGCTTCGAGCGTCGGCGGATTTGCGAGCGCTCATCCCGGCTCGTCGCCGCTCGCTGTAAGCTGGCGGACGGCGCCGCGTTTCGACCGCCATGAACGCGCGCGACCTCCCGATTTTTGAACCCTGCTCCATCGACTTCGGGCGCCTCGTCCCCGGTGCGGATGGGACGTCGCGCCATTGCCACGCGTGCGGGACGTTCGTCTTCGATTTGTCGCGTATGACGGCCGTCCAAGCGGAACGCTTACTCGCGGAGAAAAACGCGGAGAACCGCATCTGTGTTCGCTATTTGAAAGAGGCGGAGGGGGCGATTGTCTTCAAGCACGAGGCGTTTGTGCCGGCCTCCTCCTTGCGCAAGAAGCTCACCCGGGTTCTCGCGGTAGGCGTCGCTGCCGTTGCCGCCTGTGCCACCGAAGCCTGCGGCGGCGCTCGCCCTTCCGACCGCAGCCCGAACGGCATTTCTCCAGGAATTTCTGGCGAGAACGACCTTGATCCTTGCGCTGGCCCCGAATGGAAGAACCTGGCGCAGGACCACGCGGCATCGTCGGCGGCTGCGTGCAAGCAGTGGGCAGATGCACACCGCCCTCCGGCAACGTCCGCGCCCGCCGTCGATGCAAACAAACCGGGAGACCCAAAGTAACAAACGAGAAAAGCGACTTCGCCAAGAACGCGAAGTCGCTTTTTTGAATCGGTCTTCTTCGCTCAGAATGCTGCAAGCATGCCGAGGCCGTAGAGGCTCTGGCCGCCGTCGGCGACCATGATCGCTCCGGTGACGTAGCTGGCCGCCGGCGTACACAGGAAGAGCGCGGTTTCGGCCATCTCGTCGAGGCTCGCGAAGCGGCGAAGGGCGACGTTGTCGGCGACTTTCTTTCGCATTTCTTCGCTCCCCGCAAGGCGCGCCATCCCTTCCGTCCCGTCGACGGGGCCCGGAGCGATTGCGTTCACGCGGATCCCCATCGGCCCCCATTCCATCGCCAAGACCTTCGTGAGCATGTCGACGCCCGCTTTGGCTGCGCAGACGTGGGCCTGCATCGGGGCCGGGATGAAGGCTTGCGGCGCCGACACCGAGAGGACGACGCCCCCCGGCTTCGTGAGGTGGGCGAAGGCGGCGCGGCAGGCGTGGTAGGTGCCGAGCAGGTCGATATCGACGACCGACTTGAAGCCGTTCGGGCTCATCGCGACGGCCGGCGCCGGGAAGTTTCCGGCGGCGCCATTGACAAGAATGTCAATGGTTCCAAAGGCTTCTGCGGTGCCCTGGAAGGCGGCTTCGAGGGTTTCGTACTTGCGGACGTCGCCTGCGAAGTAGCGGGCCTTTGCAGCGTCGCCGGTCACTTCGACGAGTTCGGCAAGCGCCTTTGCGCCGCGTTCCTCGTTCCGTCCAAACACGGCGACCTTCGCGCCCGCCTTCGCCAGTCGCTTGGCGATGGCGAGGTTGATGCCGCTCGTGCCGCCGGTGACAAATGCGGTCTTTCCGTCGAGGATTCCGTCGCGAAAAATGCTCATGCGCCGTTTTCGCGGAGGCGCACCGCGATGTCAACGGGGGGCGGTCGCACGCGAAAACTTGGCCGTCTTCCCACGCCTTCGTTAGCCGAAGCGCGGTGAACCCCGTCCGCATTGCGAACTTCCTTCTGGCTTTTGGGCTGTCTCTTGCGCCGGTCGCGGCGACCGCCGCCCCCGCATCGGTCAAGGCGAGCCCAAAGCCTGCTCGGCACTCCCCGGCGAAGTTGCGGAAAGTACACGCAAAGATCGTCGTGGGGAGTGCGCACGTGCACGCCGTCCCGGCCGCTCCGGCGCCGTCGGTCGATGCTGGATTTAATGCGGATGTCGCAAAGATTCTCAAGCGCGCACGGCCCCACGAAGGGGCGGTCGTCGTCTCCGATGTGAAGACCGGTCGCATTCTCGCGTGGACGTCCCTTGGCGACCGGGACATGGTCTCGACGCCGGTCGCGCCAGCGGCGAGCGTCTTCAAAATCGCGACCGCGGCGACGCTTCTTGAGAAAAATCATACGCTTCCGACGACGCGCGCCTGTTACCAAGGCGGCGAAAGTGGCTTCACGGCGGAAGACCTTGCCACCGGCTCAAGGAAGCATGCGGGCGACTCGTGCGCGTCGCTCGGGGAGGCGCTCGGAAAGAGCATCAACCTCGTGTTCGCGAAGCTCGCCGTCGAGCGCTCGACCCCGGAAGATCTCCGCGAAACAGCTACGAATTTGGGCTTTCTCGGTCCCGTGCTCGCCGACCGCCCCCTCACCGATTCGCGCCTTCGGATCGCCGACGATCGCTACGGCTTTGCCCGCTCGGCGACCGGCTTCTGGAATGGGAAGGTCGCGCCGGTGAGCGTCCTCGCCGCCCTTACGACAATCGCGAATGACGGCGTTCGTATCAAGCTGCAGACGGCCTCGAAGGATCCTGAACGGGAGGAGTTCGGCGAGGCGATTTCGGAGAAGACGGCCCACTCGCTGACGCGAATGATGGTCGGCGGAACGCGGTTTGGGACTTCTAAGAAGGTCTTTTTCCCCGACGAGGGCCCGGCGCTTCCGGGCATTCGGGTGGCTGGGAAGACCGGCACGCTGATCGGTGGCCACCCGACGCGAATGTACTCGTGGTTTGGCGGCTTCGCGCCGGCAGAAAAGCCTGAAATTGCTATTGTTGTTCTCCTCGCCGACGACGTGTCGTGGACGAAGAAGGGGAACGAGGTCGCGCGCGACGTCCTCCAGCGCTGGTTCCACGTGACCCCGAAATCGGCGACCCCGAAGCCGGCGAGCGTGGGCGCTCACAAATCGTAATTTCTCCAAAAAAAGAGAGCCTGAAAGGGCTCTCTTCCGTGCTCTCTAGGCGAATCTCTACTTTTTCAAAAGGAGATCGCCGTAGTCTTCGCGGAGCTTCGTCTTCAAGAACTTCCCCGTCGAACCGCGGGGAACCTGCGCGACGCGGATGTAGGCATCGGGGAGCCAGTACTTGGGGAAGGACGCAGCGAGGTGGGCCGTCAGCGCCTCGTCGGTCGCCGTCTGCCCCTCTCTAAATGCGACGGCGGCGAGCGGTCGCTCCCCCCATTTCTCCTCGCGGCCTGCGAAAACGGCCGCTTCCAGGACCGCCGGGTGCGCCATGAGGGCGTTCTCCAAGGCGACGCTCGAGATCCATTCGCCCCCCGACTTCACGACGTCTTTGGAGCGGTCGGTGATGCGCATGTAGCCGTGCCGATCGATCGTCACGACGTCGCCGGTCTTGAAGAATCCATCGGCGGTGAAGCGGTCCTGCCCTTCATCGCGAAAGTAGCTGCTCGCGACCCACGGGCCTCGGCATTCGAGTTCGCCCATCGCAATGCCGTCCCAGGGGAGCACGTTGCCGGCGTCGTCCACGTGGCGCATCTCGACGAAAGGCGAAGGAATACCTTGGCTTGCACGCGCGCTCGCGACGGCTGCGTCCCCTTGGATCGCGATGGCGGGGGTCACCGTGGCGACGGTCCCTAGGGGATTCAATTCGGTCATCCCCCAGGCGTGGGTGACCTTGAGGCCGTGGCGACTCAAGAAACCGTCCATCAAGGAAGGGGGTGCCGCCGAGCCCCCGATAATCATGTTTCGGAGGAGGCTCAGATCCCATTTCGCCTCGCCGGCCGCTTTGGCCCGATCGAGGGCGTCGAGGATGCCGATCCAGATCGTCGGCACGCCGCCGGCGAACGTCACCTTTTCGGCGTGCATCCAGTCGAGGAGGCTCACGGCATCGAGGTGGGGCCCGGGGAAGGCGATGGAGGCGCCGACGAGGGCGGCCGCGTAGGGGAGGCCCCAGGAGGAGGCGTGGAACATCGGGACGACGGGGAGAACGACGTCGTCGCTGGCGATTCCGAAGGAATCTCGGAGGGCTAGCGCGAACGCGTGAAGCACAATTGCGCGGTGGCTCGTGAGAACCCCCTTCGGATTCCCCGTCGTGCCGGAGGTGTAACAGAGCATCGCCGCAGCGTTTTCGTCGGCTGCCGCGAAGATCGACGGGTAGGCGAACGGACGGCCTGGAGCCGCTTCCGCCGGGGCAAGGACGCTTTCGTAGTCCTGGAAGCTGGGATCGCTCAGCGGGGCCCCAAGATCGCGAACCACGATCACCGGCGCGCCGCTTGGAAGCGCATCCCGGAACTTTGAAAATAGAGGAAGCAGCGATTGATCGACGATGATCGCTTTGTCCTCGGCATGCCCGACGATGTAGGTAAGATCTTGAGGGGAAAGGCGAAGGTTCAGCGTATGAACGATCGCGCCCAGCGAGGGGATGCCGAGGTACGCCTCCAGGTGCTCGTGGTGGTTCCAGCAGAGCGTCGCCACGCGATCCCCAGGACCAATTCCCAGGTTTCGGAGGCCGCCGGCGAGCTGCTCGGCGCGATCGGCTACCGTCCCCCAATTGCTCCGGACGACCGACTTGTCCGGGCGTCGAGACACAATGGGGGTTTCGGGGAAGAGCGTCCGTGCGCGAGCAAGGAGGTGTTGGATCGTGAGCGGGAACGCCATCATTCGGCCTTGGAGCGTCATGCGGGCATTCCACGGGGCGCGGCGACTTCCGTCAACCGCCAAGCGCGGGCGCCTACTTCTTTGCGAAGAAGGCCGCGAAGGCGGCGTGTGCCTCCGGCGACGACAGGCGTTCGACGAAGACCGCCCCTTCTTTTCCAAGAGTTTCGAGAAGTTCTGCCCGTTGGCGGTCGCGAAGAAGCGCCTTCGCCAGCCGGATCGCCTCCCGGGGGCGTGCCGCAAAAGCATCGGCGAAATGGTTCGCGGTCGTCAGCAGTTCGTCGGCAGGGACGATGCGGTTGACGAGCCCCATCGCCTTCGCTTCCGTGGCATCAAACGGCTCGCCAAGCAGCAGGTGCTCGCTCGCGCGCTGGAGCCCGGCAAGTTGCGGAAGGAGGAGCGATGAGCCCCCTTCTGGAACCAGGCCGAGCTTCACAAACGGCATTTGAAAGCGCGTTGTCGGCGTTGCGACGACGAAATCGCAGTGGAGGAGGGCGGTCGTTCCGATACCAACCGCGGGGCCATCGACGGCGGCGACGATAGGCTTCGGGAAGTTGACCAACGCGCGAAGTAGGCGAAATACTGGGGAATTCTCGCCGCTTGGCGGGTTCGCCATGAAGTCGCCAAGGTCGTTCCCGGCAGTGAACACTCCCGGCGCCCCGGTAAGCACCACCACGCCGACGGCTGCGTCTTCGGCGGCCGCCTCGAGGGCCTCGTGGAGCGCGGTGTACATCGCGTTCGTGAGGGCATTCTTCTTTTCCGGGCGCGCAAGGGCGAGGGTCAGACGGGCGGCTTCGCGGGTCACGGCGACATGGCTCATGGCGCCGGAAGCTACACGAAGCGCTTGACGAAGTTCGGGGCGAATTTGCAGTTCTGCGCTGCGCTCCCGCTGTTCGGCGCACGGGCGTGGCGCCCTCGCCAACGTCTCGCTGGCGCGCTAGGAGCGCTTCTCGAAAGGAAGCGACCCATGATTGACCTCCACTACTGGCCGACGCCGAATGGCCACAAAATTACCCTCTTTCTCGAAGAGGTCGGGCTCCCGTACACCGTCGTTCCGGTGAATATCGGGCGTGGCGACCAGTTCAAGCCGGAGTTCCTCGCGATCGCGCCAAACAACCGAATGCCAGCGATTGTCGACCACGCGCCGCTCGATGGCGGAGCTGCGATTGCTCTATTTGAATCAGGCGCAATCCTCGAGTACCTCGCTGAAAAAACGGGGAAGTTTGGCGGGGCTGAGCTTCGAGAGAAACTCGCCATCCGTCAATGGCTCTTTTGGCAAATGGGTGGTCTCGGCCCTATGCTCGGGCAGGCGAATCATTTCCTGAACTACGCGCCTGAGAAGGTCCCCTACGGCATCACTCGGTACACGACGGAGGCGAAGCGGCTCTTTGGCGTCCTCGACCGTGAACTTGCAAAGCGCGCTTATGTCGGCAGCGACCATTATTCCATCGCCGACATGGCGTCGTATCCGTGGGTTGTGGGCCATGCGCGTATCGGCGAAGACTTGGCCGATTATCCCCACGTAAAACGCTGGCTTGCCGCAATCGGTGCGCGCCCGGCGACGGCACGGGCCCTTGCCGTCGGTAGCCATGACGCAAAGCCTCTCGATGATGAGGCGAAGAAGGTCCTCTTCGGCCAGAAGTAGATATTTCTTTTCCCCGAACGAAGAAAAGGCGGTCTCCCTCGAAGGGATACCGCCTTTGTTTCTCTGGGGTCCGACTACTCTTTGACGTTTGGCGCGGGACGGTCGATCTGGGGCGCCCCTTCGCCGCGGCTTGTTGCCCCGTGGATTTGGTAGGGCTTCCCGAGGAGTTTCTTCTCCACCATCTTTGCGCGCCAGGAGATGTAGGCTTTGTTGAAGTCGACGGCCGCCGAGGGATCGAGAATGGGATTCTTGATCTTCGACAGTGCGCAGAACATGAGCACCTGCTCAGAAACGCTCACGGGGCAGCCGGCGAGACGGATGATGTTCCCGTCCTTCTTCCCCTGCGAGACGACCCGCTGAAGAGAGATCATCTTCGCGTAAATATCGTCATGTTTTGCCGAGTAGGGATCCTTGGTGCGCCGATCCTTGTAGAGACTATCGATGTGTACGTGGCGTCCCCCCGACTCACCCTCGTAGGTCGCGCAGTCGCCGATAAAAACGATCGGCTCCTCGGGTTTTCGTGGGATCGGTCCCTCGTAGGCGCCAAAGACGATATGCACGCGCGGCATCTTCTCGTCGCATTCGCTGTCGTATTGGCGAAGAATCTCAATCGACTCTTCGAGGGCGCCTGGGCATCCCCCCCAGCAGTAGTCGGTCTTTTCCTTTTCCGGCGGCGGCCCCGCGTACGCGGTGACATTCGTCCCTTCAAAGTACTTTTCGACACGGACGAGGCCTACTTGAAAGCCTGCGGCGCGCCGCTGGGCTTCTTCTAGCGGGACGTCCCCCTCCACGGAAATGGTGGCGAGGTCGAGGGAGCCAAAGCCGGCCTCTTCGGCGAGGCGGAGGTGGTCGACGGAGCGTGGATCGAGTCCGAGAATGTGGCAGCCGACGGCGTCGATGGCCGCTTGCGAGTTCCCCATGAGGATGAGCGACATCTGGCGCGGCTTCGGCGTGAGCATCCGGCCTTCACCCGCCACGATGCAATCAATCGCGACAAACTTCGGCTGAACGATGAACTGAAGATCGCGGATCTTTTCGTCGAGCCGATGATCGTGATCGATGAGCCGATGACGATCATCTTGGATGCCGATGTAATTCTTCATCGAGAAGGTGACCGTCGTCCAAGGGTGGCTCTTGAATTTCGGACAGTTGATAAACGTGTCGGCCTTTGCGACCGGCTCGGGCGTGAAGAGGTAGTCGCGGAGGCGCCCCGGGTGGGTGAGCGGGATCTCGACTTGAGGCTCCTCCTCGAAATGATAGTGTTTTACCCGGGTTCGCTCAAACATCGGGTAGTAGCCGGCCCCTTCGAAGGCCATCCGCGTCGGGATGGTGATGCCGCAACGCTCGCCGACGGCGAGTTCGGTCATCGGCTTGCTTCGGTCGTCGCGCGCAGCATCCCGATCCTGGATCGCGAGCAGCACGCCTTCGAGAAACTCGGGGCGTGTGTACGCATGGAGAAATTGCTCACCGCTGGACACACAATTCGGTTTGACGAGCGTCTGCCCCTCGGGAACAATTCCGAGCGCCTCCATCCCTTCACGGACGATTCGGCGAATCGTCGCGACGTCGTAGCGGTCGCAGTGGCGGAGGATGACACGGGGCCGAGCCGGTATGCGCATTCGGCGATGCTATTTGGCTCCGTCGGCAGAAACAAGCGCACCGGCCCGATTGCGGAGCCCTTTGCGTGGAGGCTGGCTGGCCGACCGGTGTTCTAGGCGCCCGCGGGGCGTTCAGGCTGGTTGAAGCCGACGCGGAGCGCGTCCGTCTCGCGCGCCTCGATGCGCAGAACCGCGGCGCGGATCTCTTCCGGAATTGGCGCCTTTTCGCCCTTCGCGTAGTCGTACATGACAATGACGGTTTCTCCGTCGGCGACGAGCGCATTCCGCTGTTCCGAATGGATCGTGTACTTCATCACCATCGAGGTGGTCCCGAGCGTAGCGACGCCGACCCGCACGTGCACGAAGTCGGGGTAGGTGACCGGCGCAAGGTAACGAATTTGAGCGGTCGCTTGAATCGGTCCAACCTTCTGAGAAATGTCCCGCCACGCCATCTCGCCCGCGTCGAAATAGATGATTCGTGCCTCCTGGAACCAGCGGAGATACACGGTATTGTTAACGTGTTGAAACGCGTCCATATCCCCCCAAGCAACGGGGATTCGGACGACGACAGGGAAATGGGTGCCGCTCATGACGCACCTCGTTAGCAAAGATCATTCCCGCTCGCGATCGCGCTCCAGATCCATGCGGAGCGCGTCGGCGCGGAGGACGGTCATCTCCGGCGCGTGGGCGAGCGTCCGCTCCAGGATATTCCGCAGCTCGCGGACGTTCCCCGTGTAGCGATGGGCGAGGAGCCGCGTAGCGGCGTCGTCGGTGAGAAGCACAGGGTGCTCATGTCCTCCAAATCGCTCTAGAAAATGACGTGCGAGCGGAAGGATATCTTCCCGTCGTTCGCGGAGCGGCGGCACCGACAGGGCGACGACTTGAAGGCGGAAGAAGAGGTCCTCGCGGAAGGCGCCAGCGCGCACCAGCGCGCCAAGATCTCGGTGGGTCGCGGCGACGACGCGAACGTCGACGGGGATCGCTCGGGCGGATCCCAGGGGCACGACCTCTTGATTCTCAAGGAATCGCAGCAGCTTGGGCTGAACGTCGAGCGGGAGTTCGCCGATCTCGTCGAGGAACAACGTTCCGCGATCGGCGGTCCGGATCACGCCGGCGTGGTCGGCGGTCGCCCCCGTGAACGCCCCGCGCTTGAACCCGAAGAGCTGCCCTTCGAAGAGGTCGCGCGGGACCGTCGCGCAGTTGAAGGTCACGAACGGGCGCGTTTTCCGAGGCGAAGCGCTGTGGAGGGCCCGCGCGACGACTTCCTTTCCGCTCCCTGACTCACCGGTGACCACGACGGTCGCCTTGGACGTTGCGACGGTCGTCACTTCCTTGCGAAGCTTCCGCATGGCGGACGAAAATGCTATGAATTCAGAAGGTAGAGCCTCGTAGTCGCTCTCATCGTCGTCCGCGGCTGTTGCGAGGCGCCGCCGGCTTTCTCCGACATGCTCAATGCCAAGGCCGCGGACCGTCGCGACTTCCAGCGCCAAGGATGCCACATGAGCGAGGACCGTCATGGCGGCACGGGTGTCGTCTTCCACGACGCCTGCCGTCCCGATCCGCATCCGTCG
>JAAFHJ010000022.1 GCA_013298325.1 Myxococcales bacterium
GGGTGGTTATGACGGCACACGCCTCGATTTCCAGGGAAGCATCCCCCTCTCCGGTGGCCCTTCTCGCGTGTATCTTGCACCGGTTGTTGAGCGCGATGGTGCCTACGCGCTGAAGCTCTTCGTCCTCTGCTACGACGCCGGCACTCTTTACGTGATCGACCCCGAAACGACCGCCGTCGAGAACGTCATCCGGACCGCCCCGGGCCCCTTCGCGCTTGCCTTCGACCCTTTCGATTTCGACGCTGCAGCCCGCAACGAAAAGGCGCCGCTCGGCACCGTCACCAAGGGGGGCGCAACGCTCCCCGTTCATCGCTTTCGATTTGCCTATCTGGCAAGCTTTCTCCGCTCTTACGTGCAGGTGCTCGATCTTGATGCCACCGCCGCTGGCGGTTCCTTTGAGACGGTCGTCTTCTCCCTCGGGGAGCCGACGGCACCGAAAGGGTCGTGATGCGTTTCCGTGTAGCTTACCTGCTTCCCCCCGCGCTTCTTCCGCTTGCTGTGCTCGCCGCGAGCGCCGTCGGCGAATTCGGCTGCGCCTCGTCCACGGCCCAGGAGGCCCTCCGCACCTTCGACCGCGCCGAGCGCTTGGCGACGGTTTGCGTTCGGGTGGCGACCATCAAGGACGGCGTCCGTACCCTGATCGATCCGGTCGCCGTCCCCGACGGCGAGTGCCCGAAGGTCCCCGGTGCGACCGACCCGTCCGCCGCCCTCGCGCACGTCGTCGGCTTCGTGACCCAAACGACGCGTGGCGAGCTTGCCGCCGTGGATCTCTCGTCATCGTCGATTCTCGACGTCGATCGCACGACCCCCGGCGTCGACCCGATCGTCGCCCCGACGCTTCCGACGGACGTTGCTGCAAGTTCTGACAGTTCCACGATTTTCGTCGCAGGCGGCTCCCCAGGCGCCTACGCGCTCTACGGGGCGCCGACCGTCGGCCTCCTCGGGCAGGGCTTCTTCGTCGGCGCGACGCCGCCCCCTTCGCTCCTCGCCTACCGGGCCTGCGCCCTCCCGTCGCGCCCGTCGCGTATTTTTTCGCTGCCGAACGATGCGACGAACCCCTTCGCGTCGCCGGGCCGCATCGCCGTCGTGCTTGGCGGCACGCGCCTCGACCCGGCACGGGTGCTCGTCCTCGACGCGGCGCCGTTCACCGCGACCGGGAGCCTCGTCCCCGGTGAGATCGGAGCGTGCCCGATCCTCGGAAGCATTGAGGTAGCCGGCGCCCCGAGCGCGGTGCCAAGTGGACAAGCGTGGGGGGACGGCCTCGGCTTTGACGGCGGCACCGCTGCAATTCCACTGCCGGGGGCCCCCGCAGGCTGCAAAACCGCAGGGGACGCAGGGGCCGACGGCGGCTCCGACGCCGGTGCTGGCGACGCCGGTGCTGGCGACGCAGGGGCTGTACCGGAAGCTTCCGACGCAGCACGAATCGGCGACGGAGCCCGTGACGACCACTACTTGTATCTTGCAGATAGTGCGCGCCCGGTGGTTCACGTCATCGACGTCGCCGATCCGGCAAAGCCGAAAGAGCTCGCCCCGTACGTGCTGACGTCGGCCGTCGACGCCACGCGCGTCGGTGGGACGCTTTCCGTCGCCGTGAGCCCGCCGACCCGCAATTTCAAGCGGTTCCTCTACGCGATCGACAGCGTCGATGGCTCCATCGCGGTGTTCGACGCGACCGATCCGACAACCGCTGCGCGGGCCCCCCTCCAACGCCCCCATCCCGAGGCGAACCCCTTCCAGGCGCCCGATCGCCTCGTGTTTGGCGCGAAAGCGGCGCAAGTCGCCTTTGCCCGCCACGACTTCCCGCTGCTCCGCGACGCCAAGGGGAACAGCCTCCCGTCGCCGAAGACTGGGCTCCTCTGCAATCCGAACCCTGGGGCGACCGATGACGGCGTCGCCTACACGGCGAACGGGAATTACACCGCGACGGCGCTTGGACCGAACCGTCTCCGCGGCATCTTCGGCTTCGTGACGCTGACGAACGGTGAGGTCACGGTCATCGACGTCGACGACTGGGATGCCCCCTGCCGCCGGCCCGCCGATCTCGGCGGAACCGTTCCGGTTTCTGACGCCACGCCGACCATGCCGGTCGGCCCGTCGAGCGACCCCTACGGCGCCCCGATCGCCGCCTCGGGGGCGACGACCGACGAAGCTTACTACCCGGTGTCGGCCCCCCACCGCCCGCGCACCAGCTACTTCCTCCGGGAAGACGCCGATCAAGGGCGCAAGATCCCGGCCCTCGCCTCACCGCCGACGCTTTCGCTCGTCGACGCGCCGCTGCCGACGCAGGGGCCGGAAGCTGCCAAATACCCTACGATTTTGCCGACGACGACCGCCGTCCGCGACTTCACGCTCGCCGACCCAGCGTCCGTTCGTGATGCGAGTGTCACCACGCCCAGTGCCACGTCGGTCCCTGGCGTCCGCCTGTCGTGGGAGGCCCCCGAACTCCAAGTCGATCAGACGTGGACGGTCGCCTACGAAGGTGTGCTGCCCGGCTTTGACGGCCTTTCGGGGCGGCTCTCCTCCACCGACGGCGAGAAGTCGCTCATCCTCGCGCAGCCAGATGCGCTCTTCTGCCGTCGAGGCGTCGAAGACGCCTACGCGGGGCGCGAACGGGCGACGCGACTCACCCCGGCACTGGCGACAAGCGGCGGAGCGCCAAGCCGAAATCCGGCGAAAACGCTCGCTGATTACGTGCAGATTACCAACGACGTCCTCCCGAGTAGCGACCCCTGGTGGACCGACGGCGTGCTTCCGAGCAGCTGCGAAGCGGTTCTGCCCGGATCGGCCAACCAGCGGCAGGCGCTCTGCCAGGCGACCTTCGGAAACGTTTCCGACGAGCTCCTTGAGCGCGATTTGCCGATTCTCGAAGCCTATGACGACCGGCTTGTCCTCGGCCGGTTCGGCTACACCGACCGCGCGAAGGGGATTTCGGCCCGTGAAGTCGTCGCCGCCGACGGCTCAAACGCCGACCTCCTGCGTCGCGCCCGCTGCTGCTTCCAAGACCGCGTCTCCTTTCAAGTTCGCGCTGGCGCGAGCTTCGTCGCCGTCGGCTCCGCGAGCGGCTACCTCCACCATGTAAGCCGCGACCCGTCGGGCGCCTGCGTGCTCTCCTGCAGCGACCGCGAACGCCTCCTTGAATCGCGCGTCTTCCCGTCGCCGCGCCCGACCGCTCCGGCCGGCTTTGTCGCCGTCGATCGCAACAGCCCGCTCGCCTTCCGCAACCCCTTCTTCTCCTTCGTCGCCTACGAGGCGGCTCCAGGGGCGGTCGGGGCTGGTCAGACGACGGCGCCTGGCCGTGACATGACCTTCCGTTTCCAAACGCGCGGCGGTTATTCGTCGTTGATCTACAACCTCGCCGCTCAGAGTTCTGCGGTCTCTCCGCGCAGCCTCCAGTACATTGAGTCGTTGGGAGAATTGGCCGTTGTCGATGGTTCCGCCCAGGGACTTGTCCTCATTGACCTGTCGACGCTCACACTCGGACGCCCGTCCGTGAACTGACGCCAGCGACCGCTCAATCATGGCTTCGAAGAAGAACGCAGTTGCCGCAGACGGGACGCCCGTTCGCAATGAAACCCCTTTTCTCCGCCAATACTACGCGGCAAAGAGGGGCTATCCCGATGCGCTTCTATTCTTCCGGATGGGGGACTTCTACGAGCTGTTTTTCGACGACGCCGTCCGCGCGTCGCGCGCCCTCGATCTCACACTGACTGCGCGTGCAAAGGGGGGCCCCGACGAAATCCCGATGGCGGGGGTCCCCCACCACGCCGCTGCAAATTACATCCAACGGCTCCTCGACCAGAACTTCACGATCGCGATCTGCGAGCAAATGGCCGACCCGTCGACCTGCAAGGGGATCGTCCCCCGGGAGGTCGTCCGCGTCGTCAGCCCCGGAATCGTCTACGACGACAGCGCTTTACCTGCCCGCGAGAACCTCTTCGTCGCCGCCATCGTCGCTGCGTCGGGGCGCTTCGGCGTCGCTGCCCTCGACGTCACGACCGGCGAACTCTTGGCCTGCGCAGTCGCCGACGGACCGGTCGCGCTCGCCGAGCTTGTGCGCCTCGATCCCCGCGAGCTCCTCGAAACCGAAGGGGCGACCGCCGTTGGCGATGCGTTCCGTGCCGCGCGCCCGAAGGTCGCCCGCAGCGCCCCCCGGGAAGCGCCGTCCGCCGAGGAGGCCGATCGTCTGCTTGCTACCCATTTTCCGGAGCCGACGGCGTCGGTGGTCGACCCGCTCGCCCGCCGTGCCGCCGCATTTGTGCTCGCCTACGGCCTCGCTTCGGAGCCCCACGGCACGCTGCCGCTCGCGAAGCTGACCGGCTACGCCCCCGAGACGAGCCTCGTCCTGGATGAGGCGACGCTGCGACACTTGGAAATTGCACGGACCTTCGATGGTGGGACGGAAGGCTCCCTGATCGCCCAGGTCGACGCAACGAAGACGGGGCCCGGTGCCCGCCTGCTTCGCCGCCGCCTCCTCGCGCCGCTTGTCGACGTCGGCGCCATTCGAAGGCGCCACGACGAGGTTCAATTCTTTGCGGAGAACCCGTCGATTCGCACGGAAGTTCGGACACTTCTCGGCCACACTCAGGACCTTGAGCGCCTCGTCGGCCGCGTCCTGCAGCGACGTGCCGGGCCCCGCGACGTCGGCGCCCTCCGCGCAACCGTTGTTGCCCTTGGGCCGATTGCTGACGTCCTCGGGACCTCGAAGGATTTGCTGCAGGGTGCATCTATTGCCCGCCAGCTCCTTGCGCTGCCTGGCGAGCAAGCCGCCGACTTCCGCTGCGCGGAACTGGCGCGCCTCCTCGATGAGGCGTTGCAGGATACACTTACCGTCAAGCTCGAAGGGGAGGGGACCGTCTTCCGCACCGGCTACGACCGGGACCACGACGAGGCGACCGACCTCCGTCGCCACGGGCAAGAGCGCATGCTTGCTCTGGAAACCGAGCTGCGGGACGCCCACGACATCCCGAGCCTAAAGGTGAAATATACACGGGTCTTCGGCTGGTACGTCGAAGTCACGAAGACCCACGTCGGGAAGGTCCCGGCGACGTGGCGCCGCAAGCAGACGGTCGCCGGCGGGGAGCGCTATTCGAACGAAGCGCTCGACGCCCTCGCCGATAAACTCGCCGCCGCCGAGGAGACGCTTGTCCGCCGGGAGGCGGAGCTCTTCGAGGCGCTTTGCCAGCAAATTTCCTCGCAGGCGCCGATCCTTCGCGCCGTTGCCGAGGCGCTCGCCGCCCTCGACGTCGCTGCCGGCCTCGCCGAGATCGCCGAGCGCTTCGACTACCGGCGACCGACCGTCGACGACGGGCATGCCCTTCAGATCGTCGATGGGCGCCACCCGGTCGTTGAGCGCCTCGCCGCCGCCGGACGCTTTGTCGCCAACGACACCGCGCTGGACGCCTTCGTCTCCGCCCGCCGAGACGACGCTTCGTCCGCGACCGAGGCGGCCCCGTTGGCAGCGTCCCCCCCTGCGCGCCTTCAGCTCGTCAGCGGGCCGAATATGGCGGGCAAATCGACCTACTTGCGCCAGACGGCGCTCCTTGTGGTGCTCGCCCAGGCGGGGAGCTTCGTGCCGGCCAAGCGCGCCCACATCGGCGTCGTCGACCGCGTGCTCACCCGCGTCGGCGCGAGCGACAACCTCGCGCGCGGCGAGAGCACCTTCATGGTTGAAATGAAGGAAACCGCGAATGTTCTCCGGAGCGCCACGCGAAAGAGCTTGGTGATTCTCGACGAGATCGGCCGCGGGACGAGCACTTGGGATGGCCTCGCGATCGCATGGGCGGTCGCCGAGTACCTCCACGACACCGTCCAGTGCCGGGGCCTCTTCGCGACCCACTACCACGAGCTCGCTGCCCTCGCGGAAGGGCGCCCGACCTGCGGCCTTGTCAGCGTATCTGCTCGCGAATTTGAAGGGGACCTCGTCTTCCTCCACAAGCTGCAGGCGGGGGCGGCGTCGCGGAGCTTCGGCGTCTCCTGCGCGCGCCTCGCCGGGATGCCGGAGCCAGTGCTGGCCCGCGCGCGCACCGTCCTCGATGAGCTCGAAGGGGGCTCCTTTGCGGCGAGCCCGCGCAAGGGGAAGCCGACGCCTCAATTGGCATTGTTTGCCCCCTCAAAGCCGAGTCCTGTCCTCGAGACGCTGAAAAACGTCGACATCGACCGCCTCACACCCCTCGAAGCGCTGACGTTCCTCGCCCAGCTCAAGGCGCTCCTTTAGCCGCGGAGCGCGTCGAGAAGGGCGTCGGCGCTTGCGGCGAGCGGTGCCGCGTGGGCGTCGCGGGCAAGGAGTTCGGCGAGCCCCGCCGGGACGGCGACCGGGCCGCAGATCGGCGTGACGATGGTGTCGAACTTGGCCGGGTGGGCCGTCGCCACGAAGACGCCATTGAAGTCGGCGGGAGCGGCGGCGACTGCGCAAGCGGTGTGGGGGCAGATCGCGTAGCCGGTCTCGCGGAAAACGGTGGCGATCGTCTGTGCGATGGCAGCGTCGTCGACGGAGACCGCCGCGATCCCGGCGCGATCGCTTGCGAAATGCCGGAGTCGTTCCAGGTTGCTCGGAGCGCCGACGTCCATCGCGTTCGCGAGGGTCGCGATCGTCGCCGCGGGGGCCACCTCGCCGGACGCGACGTAGTCGACGAGCATCCGGTTGGCGTTCGTCGCGAGGGTGAGTGTGCCGATCGGCAGGCGCCGCCCGGTGTCGGTGGAAAGGGCGCGCGCCATCCATGCGGCAAATGCGTTTCCGAGGTTGCCGGTCGGAATTACAAATGAAGTTTCGTGTGCTCCCTCGTTCGACCTCGCAGCACATGACAATGCCGCATCTGCGTAATAGGTCATTTGCGGGAGCAGGCGCCCGAGGGAGATGCTGTTCGCCGAGGCGAGCTTTCGCCCGGTCCGTGCGCGCGGAGCCTGAAAGGCGGCCTTCACCATCGCTTGGCAGTCGTCGAACGTTCCAGAAACACGATAGGTTTCGACATTTCCACCGAAGGCTCCGAGCTGGTGCGCTTGCCGCGGAGAGACCCGTCCATCCGGGTAGAGGATCACGACGCGGAAGCCGGGGCGTCCATGGAAAGCGCCGGCGACGGCGGCGCCGGTGTCCCCGGAGGTTGCGACGAGGATCGTCGTCTCTTCTTCCAAATTTCGGGAAAGACACTCGGCCAGAAAGCGCGCGCCAAAATCTTTGAAAGCGGCGGTCGGTCCGTGGAAAAGCTCTAAGAAACGGTAGGTTCGCCCGCCGCCTGACGCTTCACGAAGCGGCGCGCCGAAGGGGAAGGCCGCCGCGACGATCGCCGGCAGTTCGCCTTCGAGACGATCGCCGGCGAAGAAGGGTGCCAGCAAGCGGACGGCACGGCCAACCAACGTCGATTCTTCAAAAATCGCCGGATCGAGGTGTGGGAACGCTCGGGGGACATAAAGCCCGCCGTCGGGGGCGAGCCCCTGGGCCAACGCCTCCGAAAGCGCGCGACCGGGCCCGCTCGGCGTGCGCGTGCTGACGAAGTCGATCATCGCGCCCCGGCGGTTGCGGTGAAATTTCGCTGTTCGACGACGGCGCCGGGGGCGGCGACCGGCGAGATCACGACGTCCGAAGGGAGCCCAGCGTCGGCGAACGCGGTCGCCATCGCGGCCCCGGCGCGGGTCGCGTCGGCCTCGGAAGCGAACCAGCCAAAGACGCTCGGGCCGGCGCCGGAGATGCTCGCCCCGAGGGCGCCATGGTCGAGGGCCGCCTGCTTGACCGCCGAGAAACCGGGAATGAGCGGCGCGCGGCGAGGTTCGATCAATCCATCGCGAAGGCCGCGACGGAGGAGGCCTGCGTCGTTTGTATAGAGGCCCGCGAGCACGAGCGCGAGGTTCTCGCTCTGGTGGACAAATGCGCTCAGCGGGTAGTCGCCCGCGAGGGCGGCGCGGGCCGTTTTGGTTTCGAGGACGAAGTGGGGATGCACAAGTGCAACATGCAACCACTTAGGGACCGGCACGCGCACCGGCGTGATGATCCCCTCAGAAATTGCCGGCGCGATGGTAAGACCGCCGAGCAGCATCGGCGCGACGTTGTCGCCATGGGCGGCCCCGCTCGCGAGCGCCTCGCCGCCGACGGCATACCTGTAGAGTGCATCAATTGGAAGCGCCGTCGTCAGGAGCGCGTTCGCGGCAACCACGGCAGCGACCGCAGAAGCGGCCGAACCGCCCATCCCCGATCCGAGCGCGATCCCCTTCTCAATGGCGATGTCAAAGCCAAGATCGGCCGCCTCAAGCCCATTTTCGTGGAGGTGGCTGAGGAGGTCGAGGAGGGCCCGCCCGGCGGTGTTCCGCGCCGCCTCCGCGGGGAGCGCGATCGGGTCGATGCCGGCAAACGTGATCGCCGTGATCTTCACCGTCCCGTGGTCTGCCACCGTGACGGTCACACGGTCGCCAGCACCGACGAGGGCGTGGCCGAGGAGATCGAAGCCGACGGCAACGTTGCCGACGGAGGCGGGGGCGAAGGCGGTCGCGGAGCGCATGGCCGCGGTCTACCACGACTTTGCCGAGCTGTTTTTGCCTAGCGCGCGGCTGTTGCGGCGCCGGTCGCCGCCGCGACGCGGAGCAAATCGGCAAACACGCCGGCCGCCGTCACCTCGGGACCGGCCCCGGGCCCCTGGACGACGAGCGGATTCGCCCGGTAGCGATCGGTTGTAAACTGCACGATGTTGTCGGTCAGTCGGATGTGGGCGAAGGCGTGGTCGGCGGGCAGCGCGACAAGGCCGACGGAGGCCTCCATCGGCCCACCGAGGCGGGCAACGTAACGAAGCACTTCGCCGCGCGCTCGTGCCGCCTGGAAGCGCGCATCGAGGGGACCGTCGAGCTCGGGGAGGCGCGCGAGGAACTCGTCCCGCGGCACATCTCGGAGCGCGTCGGGGACGAGCGACTCCAGTGCCACCTGCTCCAACGTCATCGCGTCGCCCCGTTCCCGGGCGAGGATGACGAGCTTCCGCGCCACATCGAGTCCGGAGAGATCGTCGCGGGGATCCGGCTCCGTGTAGCCGAGTTCTTTCGCCTCGCGGACGAGCGCGCTGAACGGGACCGAGCCGTCGTAACGGTTGAACAAGTAGGCGAGTGTGCCGGAGAAAATTCCAGCAATCGAAAGGACTTCGTCGCCGGTATCGAGGAGGTCCCGGAGCGTCGTGATGACCGGCAAGCCGGCGCCGACCGTCGACTCGTACTTGAAGAGGCCCGGATTGCGTGTATCACGCACCTGCTTGTAGCGGGCGAGGGGGCCCGAGCCGGCCTGCTTGTTCGGCGTGATCACGTGGATTCCGCGCGCGAGCCACTCGCCGTAGTGGGAAGGCGCCTCGCCAGTCGACGTGCAGTCGAGGATCACCGCGTGGGGGATATGTGTGCTCTGCACATGATCGGCGAACGCCACGAGATCGGTGGGCCCACTTCCACCGGCGCCCCCAGCAGCCGTTGTGAGCTCGGGCATCTGGCCGTCGTCGGGCAGGACTTGCTCCCCGAGGAGCATCGCTTGACGGCCTCCAATGGCCCGCACACGGAGGTCAATTCCCTGGGAAAGCAAGCGTTTCCGAGTCGCGGCAAGCTGGCGAAGTACCGCGCGACCGACGTTCCCCGGGCCGAGCACTCCGACGGAAATCGTATGCGCCGACAGGTAGAACGCGGCATGGACGGCGCGGAGCGCGCGCGTCGCGTCTTTGGCGTCGATGGCGACCGAGATGTTCCGTTCGGAGGCCCCCTGGGCGATGACGCGCACGTTGACGTTCGCCTTTCGAAGCGCCCCGAAAAGGCGCGCGGCGATGCCAGGGGTCCCCGCCATTCCATCGCCGACGACGGCGAGCGCGGCGATCCCATGCGTGAGTGCGACGTCGGAGAGCTGTTTGGCATCGAGCTCCCGGCGAAAGGCGTCGCTGACGGCGGCGCTCGCCCGCTCAGCCTGCTCCGCGCGGACGACGCAGCAAATGGAGTGCTCGGAGCTCCCCTGGGAAATCATCACAACGGAGACGCCGCTTTGTTTGAGCGCCTGGAACGCGCGCTCCGCGGTCCCTGGGACGCCGATCATTCCGGCGCCTTCAATGTTCAGAATGGCGAGCCCCGAGAACGTTGTCACGCCCTTCACGGCGTCTTGCGCGGCGGCCGGTTCGAGGCGATTGCCGATCCGCGTCCCTGCATGCTCCGGGGTAAACGTACTCCGGGCAAAAATCGGAATTTGCCGCGCAATCGCCGGCGCCATTGTTTGCGGATGCACCACCTTCGCACCAAAATAGGCGAGTTCGCAGGCCTCTGAATAGCTAAGGTCTGGAATGAGGACCGCTTCCGGCACGAGTCGAGGATCGGCGGAAAGGACGCCAACGACGTCGCTCCACAAATGAAGTTCTTTGGCGCCAAACAATGCGGCAAAAATCGCGCCCGAGTAGTCGCTTCCGTTGCGGCCGAGCGTCGTAATCCGCCCACCGCTCCGTGCAACGAACCCGGTGACTACGACGCGCGTAAAGGGCGCTTGCTGCTCGCGCCAGGCGGCGAGGCGCCCCTCAGAACGTTCCCAGTCGACGTGGGCGCCGAGGTCGCTCGTCGTGACCTCAAGGACATCTCGCGCGTCGAGACGGGCCGTTGCGGCGTCACCGCGCGCAACGAAGCGCGCGTGGACGATATGGGATGACCACACCTCGCCAAGGCCGGAAATGAGGTCGCGCAGGTCGGGCGAAACGGCTCCGATTTTCGCTTGGGCGTCGAGGAGGGCGGTGAGGGTACGAAACTCGTCGTCGAAAGTCGCGAGGAGCCCCTCAGGCGTTTCAAGGAGCGTTTCAGCCACCGTGCGATGGCGGTTGGCCAGCGTTTCAACGTCGTTTCGCCACGTCTCGTCGCCAGCCGCCGCCTTCGCGACAAGCGCGAGGAGCGCGTCCGTGACCCCCTGCATCGCGGAGACGACCACGGCCTGCGTGCCGTCGCCGGTACGGGCGAGAAGGACATCGACGACGTGGGCGATGCGTTCGGCGTTTGCGAGACTCGACCCACCAAATTTGTGCGCAATCACGACGCAGCACGTTACTCGAAACGGTGCGCCTCCGTGGAGCGATCTGCTGGGCATGCGTGTTGCTGGAAAGCGCTCATGGAACCGATCAACCGCCGCCGTTTTCTGCAATTCCTCCCCGCCGCCGCCGCCATCGCCGCAATTCCTGCGCTCGCCGCCTGCAAGAAAGACCTATCTTGCGCGGACGAAAGCGCCCTCACGGCGGATCAGAAGGCCACCCGAAAAGGGGTCCAGTACGTCGACACGACGATGACGCCCGGCAAGCCCTGCTCGGGCTGCAAGTGGTTCAAGACGGCCGGCGCGGAGGCCTGCGGGACCTGCGAGAAGGTCCCCGGTCCCATCCACCCGAACGGCGGCTGCCTCGCCTTCGTCGCAACCGGTAGCTGACACTTCGAAGCGAAACGTTCCGAAACAAAACTTGAAACGGCACTGTTTCTTTGTGAAACGGTGCCGTTTTCGTAGGTCACTCTTTTTCGTCGCGGTCGAGGACGCGCGTGTCCCGGAGCCCGTAGCGCTGGATCAGCCGGTAGAGATTCATCCGGTCCATCTGGGCTTTTCGGGCGGCGCGGCTGATGTTTCCGTCGGACCAATCGAGAAGGGACCCGATGTACCGGCGCTCAAAGTCGGCGATCGTTCGCTCTTTTGCCTCGCGGAACGAGACCGCGAGGTCGACTGGCTGAGGTCCGGCACTCTCCGGGCGAGGCGGCTGGGAGGGGGTGCGGTTGCCGAAGGGGGCATCGCTGTATGTCGGCGAAGTTGTTTGAAGAACGACGGTTCGTTCGACGAAGTTCCGAAGCTCGCGGACGTTTCCTGGCCACTCGTGGCGGCTCAGATCATCGAGCACGTCCTTCGTGAACAGGTGGGCGCTCTCGTTGGCGCCGAGGACTTCCAAAAAGTTCCGCACGAGGAGCGGCAGGTCTTCGATGCGTTCCCGGAGCGGCGGTACGCGGAGCGTGACGACCGAAAGCCGGAAGTAGAGGTCTTCGCGGAAGCGACCCTGGTTCACCTCGCGCTCCAGGCGTCGATTCGTGGCGGCGATGACGCGAACGTCGACCTTCCGCGTGGAAGCCTCGCCGATTCGCCGGATCTCTCGCGCCTCAAGCGCGCGCAGAAGTTTCGGCTGCATTTCGAGGGGCATCTCCCCGATTTCGTCGAGAAATACGGTGCCCCCTTGGGCCGCCTCAAATGCGCCAATTCGGTCTCGATCGGCGCCGGTGAACGCGCCTCGGGTGTGACCGAAAAGCTCGCTCTCGATCAGGTTAGGCGAAATCGCGCTGCAATCGACAATGACGAACGGCTTCTTTGCGCGATTTCCGGCTCGGACGATTTCCGATGCGACCAGTTCTTTTCCGGTGCCGCTCTCGCCTTCAATCAGCACATTGCTGTCGCTCGCCGCGACGCGCTCAACGAGCGCGAAAAGGCGCCGCATCGGAACGCTGCCGCCATGAAGGTGCCCGAGCCGAGCCGCTTCCGCAAGATCGACGCTTGCCGCCGAAGGCTTCCCCTTCAGGCGGAGGAGCGAACCGCCGATTTCCACGACGCCGCCCGCCTCAGGGATAAATGCGTCCTGCACACGCAGCCCCGCAAGAGTGGTCCCATTGAGCGAGCCCGAGTCGTGAAGACGCCAGCCCTTCTCATCGCGGGTAATCCGGCAATGAAATCTGGAAACCTGCGGGTCGTCGATCACGAGATTGTTGCTCGGATGGGAGCCGATCCTCAGGTAATCTCCGTCGAGCACGGTGGTCCGCGCCAGCGGCTTGCCCGCCTCACGCTCAACCACAACTTCAAAGCGACCGGTTGCGCTCTTTCCGGAATAAACCGGCGTCAAAGCTTCAAAGGTGAGACGATCGTCGGAAATTGAGTTGGGCATCGTCGGTCTGTGGGATTGAGGGCAGGTTTCGAGGCGAGCGAAGGAGCCTAGCAGAGAACGGAGACAGCGTACCAATCGGTAATGCGGAGTTCTTTTCCGCTCTTTTCACTGCTGGTACGCGTCAGATCCGGGGCGGTCGTGCAGGTGGTACAGAGATGATCCGGCGCGAGAATGCATCATGTGTAGCGAACGGACATCATTGGCAAACTGCGATTGTTAGACGCGATTGGTTCCGTCTTCTTCAGCGTTCTTTCCTTGCAGCGCGGCGCGAGGGAAGCCATACACGGCCCGGTGTCACCCTCTGTTGCCCCGCGGGGCGCATCCCTCACGCCAACGACGCTCCCCCCGGCGCGCACCATCCGCTTTTCGCTTCGTATCAAGTGGGCCGCCGCGATCTTGATCGCGGCACTCGTCCCACTCGTGGTCGTCGCCGCGCGTGGGCTTTCGGTGCAGCGGAGTGGCCTCGTCCGCGTCGAGAACGAACTCGAACTCGCCGCCACTTCCCTATCCCGGCGGGGGATTGACGAGGCGTTGGCGGAAAACGGGCGCCTCGCAGCCGACGTCGCCGCAATTCTCGCCAACGGCGACCTCACCGACGCCGCGGCGTTCTCCCTCGTTCAGGGGGCCGTGAAGCGGAACACGGTCGTCTCTGACCTGGCCGTTTATGACCCGGAAGGGAATTTTCGCCTCGCCGCCGTCGGAACCGTCGCCGGAGCTACCGCCCGTAAACCTCCGCAAAAACTGCCAGAATTGGTCGACGGAGGAGCCGCCCTCCTTCGCGATGGCGACTCCCTTCGCTTGATTGAGCCGGAGCGCGTCGGCGACGAGTTGGTCGGTTTCGTCGTCTCGTGGATCCCGATTCGCGTCTTCGATGAGCGCCTCGACGAGATCAGCCGGCGGCACCTAGGTGCAGCGGGTCGCATTTCGATCCTCGATGCGAGCCTCCAGCCGCTCGCGGGCGGGCTCCCGCTGGCCGACGCAAAAAGCCTCGTAAAGAGCATTGATCGCGGTGGCGATGCTGGGAAGAAAGTCTCCTTTGAGTTGTCGGGGACGTTCCGTACGCAGTCGGGCGCACAGTGGGTCGGAACGGTGGTTCAGGACCCCGCACGAGCGCTTGTATTCTGCACGGGGCGACCGGAGGCGGAGGCGTTCGCCGAGCTCGGTGCGACTCGCCGCGCCTTCTTTTTCGCGAGCGGCGGCGCGCTCCTGCTCGCGCTGATCCTCGGGACGGTGCTTGCGCGACGGACGACGGAACCGATCGCGAGCTTGGTACGCCTCGTAAATCGCTATCGAAAACGAGAGTTTTCTGCGGCGAGCACGGTGCGCACCGGCGACGAGCTTGAAGACCTCGGCGACGCGCTTACCCGGATGGCCCAGGGGATCGCGGACGGCGAGGCGGAGCTCCGTCGCCAGGAGGCGGTCCGCAACGACCTTTCCCGATTCCTCCCCGAGGCCCTCGCGACGCGGATCGCCGCCGGAGAGGCGGAGATGGCTCTTGGGGGGCGCCGAAAGATCGTCGCGGTTCTCTTTGCCGATGTCGTCGCGTTTACTCCCTTCGCGGAGAAGGCGGCACCCGAGGATGTTTCCGCCTTTCTCAATGAACTTTTCGGTATTCTCTCGGAGGTTGTCTTTCGCCACGACGGTGTCGTCGACAAGTTCCTCGGCGATTGCATCATGGCTGTCTTTGGCGCCATGGACGAAGCCGACCCCGCGGAGGCGGCCCGTCGTGCGGTAGCCGCCTCCGAAGACATGCATCGCTTCGTCGCGGCGAGCGCCCCCTCGTGGCAAGATCGTTTCGGGTTCGACGTCCGCGTCGGCATCGGTGTGGCACTTGGGGACGCGGTCGTCGGCAACTTGGGCAGCGAACGACGCATGGAATTTACCGCCGTAGGGGATGCGGTCAATGTCGCGGCGCGCCTCGAGACGCTCGCCCGCCCCGGTCAGACGCTGGTGACGCACGCAGTGGCGACGCAGGCGGACGAATTCGTGTTTCGCTCCCTCGGGGAACGCGCCCTTCGTGGGAAGTCGGCCCCGGTCGAAATCTTTGAACTTGTGGTGGACGAATGAACATCCCGCAAAACACTGCCCCGCACGCCGGCGAGGCGCCGCTCCTCTTCGCGCCGGGGACGATTATCGCCGGGCGTTACGTCCTCGAAACGCTCCTTGGGCGAGGCGGCATGGGGGAAGTCTGGCGGGCGGCGCACGCGTCGCTTGGGCACACCGTCGCCGTGAAGTTTCTGCTCGGCCCACCGGAACAAGCGAGTGAATTTCGAGCACGTTTCGTACGTGAGGCCCAGCTCTTGGCGCGCGTTCAGCATCCGAACGTCGTTGCCATTCACGACTTCGGGATCCACGGTCCGAGCGCCTTCGAGGCCGTCCCGTTCCTCGTCATGGAGGAGGTGCACGGGGAACCGCTGGCCGACCTCTTCGGCCCCGATCGCAATCCTCTCCCAACGACGCGGATCGCTGCCCTGTTCGACCAAATCCTATCGGTGCTCGAAAGTTTGCATGGTGCAGGCATTGTCCACCGCGACATGAAGCCAGAGAACGTCATGCGTCTCGCGCTCGCGGGGCGAGAAGACCACGTAAAAGTTCTCGATTTCGGGCTCGCCGTCTCCACGGCCCAAGAGGACGCCGGCTCGCGCATCACCCGCGAAGGGACCTTCCAAGGGACCCCCGTGTACATGAGCCCCGAGCAGTTCCAGGGGCGCGAGATCGGCCCTGCGGCCGACATCTACGCCGTTGGATGCATGTTGCACGAAGCGTTTACCGGGCTCCCCCCCTTTGATGCGCCCGACCTCGGCGGC
Organism: Myxococcales bacterium; assembly: GCA_013298325.1. GTDB lineage: Bacteria > Myxococcota_A > Polyangia > Polyangiales > Polyangiaceae > JAAFHJ01. Next base: position 15,683 of record JAAFHJ010000022.1, read on the forward strand.
CTGCTCGCAGCCCATGTGCTCGTCGAGCCTCCGCCGATGGCCGACCACGGGCGGCGTCCGGAGGTGTCGATCGGCCTCGAAAAGGTCGTCGCGAAGGCGCTCGCGAAGGCCCCGGAACAGCGCTGGACCGCTCATGAATTTCGGGTTGCGCTGTCGTCGGCCGTCCGCGGAACCGACGCCGACACCCTCGTTGCGTTGGCAACGGCGGAGCGTCTCCGTGCCGCGGGGCTCTCCCGCGAAGAGCGCGCGCTCACCGGTTCCTTTCAGCATCGCGGCGCCGGTTCGGCGACGATGAGCGCGCTCCCCGAGGGGACGCCCCCCCGCGTGATCCTTTGGACGAAGAGCTCGGAAGAGACGCTGGCCCTTCGAGATGCCACGAGCGTTGCCGGCTGCCGTGCTCGCATCCACGACGGGGATGAGCTCCCGCCTGCGTTCTTCGGCGACGAGCCGGTCCGCGTCCTCGTTTTAGTGATGGGCGACGGCGACGATGCTGTAGCGCGACTCACGCGACTCAAGGAGTCAACCGTGCACCAGAAGATCCCGGCGATCGTGGTATTCCGCGGCAGCGCAGCGGCGATTCCAACCTGGATACGTGCCGGTGCGGCCGATGCGATCGGCGAAAACGAGGCACGCGAGGGGTTGGCTCGCCGCGTGCTGCGTCTCGTCAAACGAGGACGATGAAGATGCGTCAATCCCTTTTAAAGAACTTTCCTTTTGTAATTTCGGCGATCGTCGCCACGGCGAGCGTCGCTCATGCAGACGATGCCCCGGGCACCGTTCGCTACACGGTCCAAAAAGGGGACACGTGCGCCAAGTTGGCATTGCGCGTGTACAAAGACCCGCGCGGTGTGGAGCTCATCCATACCGCGAACCCTGGGCTCGGGCCGCTCCCCCACAATCTCGTGCCCGGTACGGTGCTTCTATTCCCGCCAAAAGCCGACAAAGAGGGCCCGGATGCGCGTTTGACCGCGTTTCGGAATCAGGTGATCGTTCAGGTACCCGATTCGCGACCGGCGAAGAAGGAAGACGCCCTCTTTCTTTCGCGGAAATAAGGTCGCCACGGCGACGAATTCGAGCGCAGATGTTCGTTTCAAAGACGACTCTCGCCTGGGGCTCGGCGAAGAGACCCTTGTCGTGATCCTCGGCGGCGCGGAAAACAAATACTCACACGCCGTCCCGGACACCACTCTCGTCTTCGGCACTCTCCGTGCGCGTCTCGGCGCTGCCGCGAAGCCTCAGTCGGTCTCGACGGAAGCGGCGAAGATTTCCGTCGCCGGCGAGACGCAGGTCAAGGTCGACGCGGCCAAGACGGCGATCGTTTCGAACTACCGAGGGAAGGCCTCGGTGACCGCGCAGAAGAAGACGGTCGCAATTCCTGAAAATTACGGCTCAAAAGCAGAAAAGGGGAAGGCGCCGACAACGCCGAAGCCGCTTCCGGCGGTGCCGACGTTCGTTCACTCCCCGCCGTCCCTCGTGCTCGCTCCGACGATCAACGGCGCGCCGAGCGGGCTCTTGACGGCAGCGCTTACGAAGGAGGCGACCCCGCTCGTTCATCATGTGCAAGTTGCACGCGATGCGGCGTTCACCGACCTCGTCGCCGACGTCAAGGTGCCTGCGGGGACCGAATCTTTCGCGATTCCGGTCGCGGAAACGGGCGACGTCTATGTGCGTGCTTCGGCGATCGACAGTGAAGGCTTCGAAGGGGCCTTTCAGTCGCCAAAGACGGTGAGCGTGGTCCCCGTCGACGAACAGAAAGGGGCCTTCGGCCAGCGACAAGTCCGCGTTGTCGGGGCGTTCTGCAGCGTCGACGGAGGTCCCGTCGTCCCCGGAGAAAAAGTCCCCGCCGTCGACGCGAGCAAGAAGCACGTCGTTCGCTGCGGCAAGGCGAGCGACGGCTCCGACGGCGTCCCGCTCGTTCTCGAGGCACTTCCGGCGCAGCCGTTCCGCATCGACGTGCTCTCCACGACCTCGGCGTCCCCTGCCGCCGGTCAATGGGTGCAAATCAAGCTTACCGCCCCCGACGGTGCGCCGATCGCGGGTCGTTCGCTCCGCATCGCCCCGTCGGACCCGGCCGTTCGCCTCGGGCGAGTCGACGGGCAAGGGGAGGGGGTCTACGCGATCTACGCAGACGCCTCGGCGGCGAAGTCCCCATACACACTCGCGATTGCGCTCGGGGATGAAGCTCCGACGCAAACAGGGCCGCTTGCGCCGCCGGCCCCCAAGGCGGTAGCGGCGACGACCGGCCCGACGCGAGACTCCACCATCTACGGGGAGTTGGGCGTCGGTCTCGACACCAACGTCACCGCGCGCTTCTTCGGGGGGCTCGGCTACCTCGTCCCCGTCGGCACGAAGAACACGTTCTCTGCCGGCGCCCGCATCGGCGTTGACGCCTCGACCGGCTCTAAAGATGCGGGACTCGTCTTCAACAACGCCCCCGTCACCGTGACCGCCCACGAAGAGCTCGCGCTCGCTTTCCCGTTTGCGCTCCGCTTTGGGGATAAAAATTCAGCGGTTGTCCCCTACATCAGCGCGGCGCCGACCGTCGCCTTCCAGACGAGTCGCTTCAGCTCTTCGGCGGGTGCGACGAAGGGGAATGCCATCCTGGCCGGCGGCGAAGGGGCGTTCGGCGTCGCCCTCGGCGCAGGTCCGGGGACGTTCTTCGGTGAGGTCGGCTTCCGGGCGCAGACCGACGTGAATCACGAAGTCGGCGTTATCGTGCCGCGGGCCGGCTTTCTGACGCTCGGCTACCGACTCGGTCGCTGACCGAAGCTTGCGGATCCCAAAAGGAAGCCCGCTTCTCGCGAGAGAAGCGGGCTTTCTTGCATGAAACTGCCGGTTTCAGATGTCGTAGTAAAGGAAGAACTCGTGGGGCGTCGGCCGCATACGGACCGGGTTCAGTTCCTTATTCTTCTTGAAGTCGAGCCACTCTTCGAGGACGTCTTTGGTGAAAACGTCGCCGCGGAGCAGGTAGTCGTGGTCCGCTTCAATTGCCGAAAGGGCCTCTTCAAGACTACCCGGCATGTGGGGAACTTGCGCAAGTTCCTCGGGGGCGAGGGCGTACAAGCCCTGCCATCATCATCGCCGAGAAGGCGAGGTACGGGTTGCAGCTCGGATCGGGGAAGCGCACTTCGATGCGGCGGGTCTTCGGCGAAGGGCCGGTGATCGGAATTCGGATGGAAGCCGAGCGGTTACGGCTCGAGTAGGCGAGGTTGACCGGAGCTTCGTAGCCGGGGACCAATCGGCGGTAGCTGTTGGTCGTCGGGTTTGTGAGTGCCGCCAGCGACTTCGCGTGCTTGAGGATGCCGCCAATGTAGTGGAGCGCCATTTCGGAAAGACCGGCGTAGCCATCGCCACCGAAGAGCGGCTTGCCGTCCTTCCAGAGCGACTGGTGGCAGTGCATACCGGAGCCGTTGTCGCCAAAGAGCGGCTTCGGCATAAACGTCACCGACTTGTTGTTCTTTCGGGCGACGTTCTTGATGACGTACTTGAACCACATCAACTGATCGGCGCACGGCAGAAGTCGATTGAACTTCATGCCGATTTCGCACTGACCACCGGTCGCCACTTCGTGGTGGCCGATCTCCACTTCGATGCCCGATGCCTGGAGGGCGAGCATCATTTCCATGCGGAGGTTCGCGAGGGTGTCGGTCGGCGGAACGGGGAAGTAGCCTTCCTTCGGGCGCGTCTTATAGCCGAGGTTCGGCCCCTCATCGCGGCCCGAGTTCCACCATCCTTCCGAACTGTCGAGCTGGTAAAAACCGGCGTTGGGGCGGCTGTGATCGAAGCGCACGTCGTCGAAGACGAAGAACTCCGCTTCCGGACCCATAAATGCCGTGTCGGCGATCCCCGTCTGCTTCAGGTACGCCTCGGCTTTGCGCGCAATGTGGCGCGGGTCGCGGCTGTACGGCTGCTTCGTGATGGGATCGAAGATCGAGCAGACGAGCGAGAGCGTCGGATAGGCGAAGAAGGGGTCGATCTTTGCCGACGATGCGTCGGGGATCATCACCATGTCGGAGGCGTTGATCGGCTGCCAACCGCGGATCGATGATCCGTCGAAGGCGAGTCCGTCCTCAAAAAGCGCTGCATCGAGGCGCCACGCCGGAATCGTGGTGTGCTGCCAGACGCCCGGCAGATCGATGAACTTCAAATCGATAAACTGGACGTTATGCTTCTTCGCAAGTTCAAGCACTTCGGAGACGTTCATGGTGCCAATTTCCTCGTGATGGGGACGCTTATTCCCCCCTCGTTTGGGCGGGACTTTGCGTATTTTCGTGAATTTGAGATGAAATTTGCTGCTTGGAACCAGCGAATTCCGGGGAGGTTCTAGATGGCGTCGAGTCCACGTTCGCCGGTACGGATTCGGACCGCCTCGTCGATCGAGCTGACGAAGATCTTTCCGTCGCCGATGCGGCCGGTCTTTGCGCTCTTTTCGATGGCGTCGAGCACGTCGTTGACCTGCGCTTCGGGGACGACGATTTCGAGCTTCACTTTCGGAACAAAGTCGACCACATAGGCCGAGCCGCGGTAGACTTCTTTCTTTCCGCCGGTGCGGCCGAAGCCCTTGACCTCGGTGACCGTCATGCCGCTGATTCCGACTTCGGCCAGCGCGTCCTTTACTTCATCGAGCTTGAACGGCTTGATGATCGCCTCGACCTTCTTCATCGTCATGGCGGCCGCACTTAGCCGGCTCCACGTTTCCGACAGGTTTCCAGCGAGCAACAACGTGCCTTTGCCTCTCGGTCAGTTCCCCACTCGCGTTACCGATGCCGGTGGCCTCCGCGTCAAGCGCGACGATGAGGCGAATCTTGGCGGCTACGGTGGGAACAAAGTCCGTAAGCTTGCGTATCTTCTTGAAGATGCGCGGGCCCGCGGCCTCCGTCGACTCGTCACACTCGGCGCAGCCGGCAGCCATCATGTCCTGGCAACCGCCTACTATGGTCGTCGGGAGGGTTTTGAGGTCGCCGCTGTCCTCGTTCCCCAACCGCGGACCGACCACGTCGTGGAGACGCTGCGCGCCACGCTTGCGCAGGGGGCGCTTATTACGCCGGCTCGCTTCGGGTGGGCGGGCGTTCCGCTCCAGGTCGCGACGTTGCTCGCGCGCCCGCGCACCGGCCTTATCGCCACCGGCGGCTCAAGCCCGCTCGGTACCCGCGGCTACGTCGACGCCGCCGCCGAAATTGCAGGGGAAGACCCCTCCGAGATCGTCTGTGCGCTCGGCTCGGGAGGGACCGCCGCGGGGCTTGCCATCGGCGCCGTCCTCCAGGGGCTTGCATGCACTGTGCATGGAGTTCTCGTCGCCGACCCGAAGAGCGTCGTCCCCTGGCTTACGCGTCGACTCGTCGAGAGAACGGCGCGGCTCGTCGACCCACGCTCGCGAACGCTCGCCCGCGAAGCGCTGAAAAAACTGGTGATTGTCACCGACGAGTTGGGCCGCGGCTATGGCTATTCGACGGCGCGGGGCGACGCCGCCACGGAACGCGCCGCCGTCGCCGGGATCGCTCTTGATGGGACGTACACCGCAAAGGCGTACGCGTATGCGGAGGATCGCGTTCGCCGCGCAGGTGCCACCGCGCGGCCGGTCCTTTACTGGCACACGCTCTCGTCGTCCCCTCGTGACGCGCTTATCTCCGCCGGATCGGAGAACGCGTTCGTTGGCGATCCCGCTACGGGCAACGTCGCCGACATCTATGCCGCCCTCCTACCGAGTGCGTGAACTTGCGACCTATTGTCGCGTCTGCACGATAACGTTGCGCATCGGTCTGTCGGATGGCGATAGCTTTGGCAGTGGCCTCAATCGTCGATGCGATTCCGCATCGGGTTGAGGAGCGGCGGACCGTTCTGGTCCGTTGAAGCTAGTTTGCAGGGGAGATGGAGGGGGCTTTGGATCACCGTTCTTCCGCCAAAGATTCGCGGGCTTTGTCCGACGACACCCGGGGGCTCGCCGAGAGGACTGAATCGTCCCAGACGCGACCGACTGAGCGTCCGTCGGCGCCGCGGCTCCCGCATGTCCCGTGGACCGCGAGCGGCGAGGCCGTTCGCATTCAAGAAGTGCGAGCGACCGATCCGGCGTCTCGCCGGGCGGAGACAAACGCGTCCCACGAGCGCGCGACGCCCAAAGTTCCCGCGTTTGACCACGAGCTTTTTGAAGGGGTCGTCCCCGAAGTTCCCCGAATTCCACGAATGACACCGCCGCCCCAGTCGGGAATCGTCGCCACCGTCACGGCGCGGCTCTCGCGAACTGCCGATGCCCCTCTGCGCGCAGTCCGCGAAGAAATGCGCGTATCGCGACGGGACCCGCGCGCAGAAGAAGACGACTGAAATACCGCCCTTCAGGCAAAGAAAAACCGGCGCACCTCGAAAGGGCGCCGGTTTTCTTGCAAGCGGAAGATGCTTAGTCTTCTGCTTGCAACTTCGCGAGAACACCGAGGTCTTCGAGGGTCGACGTGTCTTGATTGGCCCGCACCACGCCCGCAGCCACATCCTTCAACAGACGTCGCATGATTTTCCCGCTGCGCGTCTTCGGAAGCGCATCGGTGAAGCGAATTTCGTCGGGCCGCGCGAACTTTCCAATCTCGCGATCGATGTGCGCGGCGAGCTCGTTCTTCAAGACGGGGCCGGCCTGCTTCCCTTCCTTCAAGGTCACGAAGACGACGAGCGCCTGCCCCTTCATCTCATCCGGTCGACCGACGGCCGCCGCCTCCGCCACGGCGCTGTGGCTCACCAAGGCGCTTTCGATTTCGGCGGTACCGATGCGGTGTCCGGAAACGTTGAGGACGTGTCAATACGTCCAGTGACCCAGAAGTAGCCGTCTTCGTCGCGACGGGCGCCGTCGCCGGTGAAGT
>JAAFHJ010000200.1 GCA_013298325.1 Myxococcales bacterium
GACGCCCGGCACCGTCCGCGCGCTCGACGCCCCGCAGCGCATCGTCGATCGGCGTCCCCGCCCGGAGCGTCCCGAGGAACCCTTCGATGGCCGACCCGTCGGCACCGACCTCTTTCATCGCTGCAAGATACAGCTCGAAATGACTCATGAATACGACAGGTTTGACCTCATCGGTCTCTTCGCCGAGGACGATCTCGTTGACGAGTCGGGCGGCCTTCCGGTGGCGCGCCGATCTTTCCTCCACGATTCCCGCTTCCGCGCTCTTGGTGGCGGCGGTCCTAGGAGGCGGCGCAGACCTCGTGTAGCGTGCCGCCCGTGGGTCAGCGCAGCTCAAGCGAGACGATCGTCGCGATCATTCAGGCCTTTTTGGTGCAGCGGACCTGGTCCCAAGCCGACCTCGCCCGTCACGTCGGCGTCGCCGTCCGTGTCGTCCGCGCCAAGCTCACCGAGCTGGAGCGGATGGGGATCCCCTTCGACAGCGAAGAAGATCATCCGCACGTCTATTGGAGCGTCCCCGCGAATTGGCTACCGGGGGGAGTCGCCTTTGATCGTGAGGACTTGATCGCGCTCCTTCGACTTTTGAAGCGCGTCCCTGCCTCGCACTCCCGCGATGGGCTTCTTGCAAAGATCGCCAATGCATCTCGCGTCGGTGGCGGTCCGTTGCCGGCATCGCCGCTGCGGCTGGATCCGATGGAGGAGACCCAGCTCCCCCTCGTGGAAGATGCCCTTGCCCAGCGCACAGTTCTTCGATTTACTTACTTTTCTGCCAGTCGCGGCAACATGGAGGAGCGCGATGCGAGCGTCCATGCGCTCCTCCACGGGCCGCCGGCGCGCTTCGTGGCGACCTGCCACCGCGACGGGACGCTGAAGTGGTTTCGCGTCGACCGCATCTTCCACGCAAAGCTCCTTCTTGCCGGGTTCCGGCCGGCGGAGGACGTGAGCGTTGATGAATTTCAAAAGCTCTCCGTGAGCGGCTTCAAAGGGGCGGAAGCGCCCCTCGAATGTGCGTTTGTCGTGCGCGATCCCGAGGCTCGTTGGGTCCGTCGAAACCTGCCGAGCCCCATGGAAGGGGAGACCCTGCCGAGCAACGCCCTCCGCGTGCGTGTGCGGACGGCTGCATTGGTGCAAGTTGCACGTTTTGTCGTCGGTCTCGGCGGCGCGGCGACCGTCGAAACGCCGCTTCTGGCCGCCCTTGTCCGCGAACTTGCGCAGGGGTCGCTGGCGGCGCTGGCGCCGGTGGCACCGACGGGACGCCGATGAAACTCACTCGCCGACTCGAAAAAACAATTGCTCGGATCGCACGGGATGATGCGGCCCGTCTTGACGACCATCCGCTCCTTCACACGCGCCGCGTCCAGAAGCTCGCCGCCTCCCCCCTCGGTTTCCTGCGGGGTACAGCTCCGTTTTTCTTCGCTCTTTTGCGAGGGCGTGGCGAGGTTTCTGGCCTGGACGTCCCCGCGGCGAAAGGGAAGGGGTGGATTGTCGGCGATGCCCACCTCGAAAATTTCGGATTGTTTCGGACGGAAAGTGGCAAAGATGTTCGCTTTGATCTGAACGATTTCGATGAAGTGACCGTCGGCCCGCATCGCTGGGATGTCCTCCGGTTGCTCACATCGACGCTCCTCGTCGACGCGCTCCCGCCGTCCCAGGCGGTGCCGCTCGCCCGCGCCGCCCTTGCCGGCTACCTGGCCGGCCGCGCCGACGTCGACGATGGCGCATCCCCGCCCGATTGTGTCCTCCAGCTCCTTGCCCGCGCCCGCGCCCGGAAGGTTGGGGATCTCCTCGAAGGCCGCGTCGAGGAAGGGCATTTTCTTCTATCTACACGGTATCTTGCGCTGTCGAAACGCGAGCGGCAAGCCGCCTTCGAAGCGTTCTCCCGCTACGCGGAACTCGCAAGCCCCGATGCCTTCTGGGAGCCGGTCGACGCAGCGCTACGGGTCGCCGGGAACGGGAGCCTCGGCACCTATCGCGTCGCACTTCTCGCGCGCCGCTCGGGGAAGCACGAGCGCCTCTTCGAAATGAAGGGGTGTTCCGTGCATAGTGCAGCAATACCAGCGCCGATCGTCGCCAGTGACCGCGTCGCAAGCGGCACGCGCGCACTCCTTGGGACGAGCCCCTTTGGCTTCGGGACGACGACCGTCGACGCCGGTCTGCGTGCCCGCAAATTCGATGGCGATCGCGAACGGACGGGCCCCTCGTGCGTCGTGCGCCGGCTTACCCCCCAAGACGACAAGCTCACTGTATCGGCGCTCAGTGCCCGTGAAGTACTCGATCTTGCGCCCTATTTGGGCGTACTTCTCGGTCGCGCCCATCGGCGTGCCGGCGCAAAAACAGGAACGCCGTGGAGTGACTCCGTGCAACATGCACTGGTTGCATCCTCCATCGAACTCGCCGCCGCCCATCGGGCCGCCCACGGCCACTACGTTCATCGGAAGGGCTAAGCCGCTACGCCGCAAAGCCGGTCGCCCGGCGATGCATCAGGCGACGGTTCGGAGCGCGGCGACGTGGGTGTGGAGGAGGCGCAGGTATTTCGGCGCTTCTCCATCGAAAATTTCGGCGCCGGCGAGTTCGTAGGCGCGAAGGAGTTCGACGACGGCGACGTCGTGTTCGTCCAGCTCAAAGGCGACCTGCCCACGACGAAGATGGAGGGCCGGGTTGGCCGCACCGAGCCCAGTGCGCAACGCCTCCTCAAGCACGCGTCGCGCCTCCGCAAAGTTTCCGGCGACGAAGGCGGCATCGCCCAACGCGCCGAGTACCAGTGCCGCGTGGGGATGGTCGAGCTTTGGAAGCGGCAGGATCTGCCAGGCCTCCTGAAACGCTGCATTTGCGGCGCGCGCATCCCCCCCGCGGAGGCGCTCGTCGCCGACGTCGACCAGGGTGACGATCACTTCCGCCAGATCCGCGACAGCTGCGCCCATAGGGCGCGACGTTACAACAACTGCGCGATCGTTCAATCGGTCTAGTTGCCGCTGGCACGCAAAAATCTTCCAGATTTCGGTTCATTCCGACGACCGTCTGGATGCGAAAATTGCAATTGAAGCGCAGAGAATGCGCCATTGAACGCCCGCCCTCCAGGCGCCCGCGTGGCTGCAGAACGAAGGCGTTGAAGTTGTTCGTTTTTCAAGGAACGCACGCGACGCACCTCATGCGGCCGCGCTTTGAAGAATTCCGTTGAGGTCCCGGCACACTTCGGTACCCTGGGCTACTTTGCAGCGCGCCGCGACGGCGAGGAGAGCTTCGATGGCCGACGAGTTTAAAAAAGAGGACGCTCCTGGCGCCCCTGGGGTGACCGCTGCAGCGACCGTTTCGCGGCGTGGCTTTGTCGCGCAGATCGTCGTCGGCGCCACCATCTTGGTCGCCCCGTCGGTCGTGACGGCGGCCCCGCCTGGAGACGCCGAAGCGCTCCAGAAAGGGAAGGAAGATCCGGCACCGAGCAAGTCGAGCTGGAATTTCCCGGCCCCGTCCCGCTCATCGGACGTCATCCCGTCCCGCTCGCCGATTCCGCGCCCGTCGACGTCGCCGCTGCCTTCGCCGACCTCGCCCCCCCGTTCGGCGTCGCGCCCCTCCGGCAACGAAACGCCAGCGCCGGTGCAGCCGTCGCCGACCCGCGACAAGTATTTCGACTTCTTCGGCTGACGATCCCGCCCGTCGGTGAAGATTTTCGTCTCGATCGCCGCCTACCGCGACCCGGAGCTCCCACCGACGCTCCGGGATCTTTTTTTGCGCGCCGCAAAGCCGTCTCGCCTGCGGGTCGTCGTCTGCGATCAGTACGGACCAGAAGCACCTGAATTTCCTGCCGACTTAGCGGCGAATCCCCAGATTGAGCGGCTCGCGGTCCCTTGGCAGGAGAGCCGTGGCGCGTGTTGGGCGCGCGCGAAAATTCAGGAGGCGTACGCGGGGGAGGCCTTCTACCTCCAGCTCGACTCCCACCACCGGTTCGCCGAGGGCTGGGACGAGATCCTCCTCGAAGAACTGGCAAAGACCGGGCGCGAAAAGGCGATTCTGAGCGCCTATGTCCCAGCGTACCGACCGGCGATTCCGGCGGAAGGTAGGGTCGAAGAGCGCGACACAGGCCCGTTCGCTCTTCAGTTTGATGCGTTTCATGCGAACGGAATTGTCGTCTTTCGTCCGTCGCAGTTTCCAAGCGATTACGAGGGCAAAGGCCCGATCGCGGCGCGATTCCTAAGTGGGCATTTCCTCTTTGCAACCGGGGCGTTTGTTAAGGAAGTTCCCTATGATGGGGAACTCTATTTCATTGGTGAAGAGATCTCCCTCTCGGTACGGGCCTTCCTTGCTGGCTGGTATCTCTTTCACCCTTCTCGGGACGTCGTCTGGCACGAATACACGCGCAAGTATCGACCGAACAAACACTGGTCCGATCACGAAGAGAGCGCCGTGGCGACCCCGTGGTGGCAGCGGGATCGGGTGAGCAAGGAGAAGGTGCTCGCCCTCCTTCATGGCGACGCAAATTCGCCGGCGGCCGCGAACGGCCGGGGCGCTGGCGTGCGCACCCTCGCCGACTACGAGGCCTACGCGGGCCTCTCGTTCCGCCGCCATCGCGTGCATCCTGCAACCCTTGCCGGACTCCCGCCGCCGACGGTCGCTTGTGCCGGCTGGGAGTCGACCGGCTCCCGCTACGTCTTCACGATTCCGATTCCTGCGCTGCTTCGCGAGACGGTCGCGATGACGGAGGCGTGGATCCTCACCGTCCTCGATGACGCTGGCGTCGCCATCTATCGGAGCGAGATCTTTCCGGAAGCACTCGCCTATCCGCGCGAAAACGCAGCTCAAATTCCGGTTGCCTTCGACAGCGCTTCCCCGCCGGCCCGTTGGACGCTGCGAACCTTGCTCGCGGAAGCCCCGAACGAGCACGGGCACGTCGCCGAGGGGGCGATCTCCGTGCTGCCAGAGCCGCCGGAAGTCGTCCTCGTAACGGCGTTGGTCGACGTCGGCCGCGGCGAACTTTCGAACGGTTTTGCGAGGCCTTACGCCGACTACCTCGCCCACTTCGAGGCGCTGCTCGCTTCGCTTTGTGGGGGGACGAAGCTCGTTGTTTACCTCGCCCCCGATGACGTCGCGGCGGCGGCGCGGGTCGCAGCAGCCCAGGCGGCCGGGGCGCTGGTGACCGTGCGCCCCTGGGCGGTGCGGCGGACGACGCCGCTCGCCGCGCGTGTCGAAGCGCTCCGCACCGACCGCCGTTGGGCGGGGGAGGGCTGGCTCGCCCAGAGCCCCCAAGCGACGCTCCCCGGGTATCTCCCACTCGTCTTTGAAAAGTTCGCGCTTCTTGAAGAAGTTGCGAAAGAGAACGCCGAAAAAGGTCTAGGTGGCGGGACGAAAGCCGCCTTCTTCTGGGTCGACGCGGCGCTGCCTCGAACGGTGGCTGCGGCGGGGATAGCAGCGCTGGGCCGCGCCGTTCCCGAGGGGCAGCTCCGCCTATTTGCCTTCCCTTACCCGGAAGATGCCTCGGAAATTCATGGGTTTGTGCGGGAGGGGCTCACCCGGTTCGCGGGCGGTTCCGTCACGCACGTCCTACGGGGCGGCTTTTTCGGCGGCGCCCCTTCGGCCATCACCGCCGGGGCGAGCGCGTTTTATACGCTCCTCGAAGAAACGCTCGACGCCGGCTACTTGGGGACCGAAGAATCGCTCTTCGCCATCTTGCATGCCCGGAAACAATTCCCCTTTCACGCCGCCACCGCCATCGGGGCCGACGGTCTGATCCCCGCGGCGCCGGGCGGGCGTGCCCCCTTCGAATCGGCGCTCCCGTCGATGCCCGATCGGGTCGCCCTGCTCGCAGAAGCGCGTGCGATCGCCGCGCTCCCGAGGGGGAACGGCCCGGCCAACGTGGTCGTCCCGGATGGCGCGGCGGCGGCGCTCCTTGCGCGCTTTACCGAACCGGGCGACCTCCTCCTCCTCGCGCAGCTCTCCGATCGCGCGCCAACGAGCGCCTACGTGACGGCCGCCGACCGGGAGCGGGCCTTCGCGACCCTCGTCCCGACCGCCGTTGCTACCCCGGCGAACGTGGCGGCCTACATGCAGACGGTGCGATCGCCATCGCAGCTGCCCGTCCGCCCGGCCCCGCCGCAGAAACGGCAAGCAGCGGTGGACGAAGCATCCAAAGCAAATTCAGCGCTTTACGTGCTGACCTTCAACGCGCCGGACCAGTTCCGCCGTTGGGCCGAACGCGCCGCCGCCGTCCAGCCGGAGCTGCTCGCGCCGGCCGTGGTCCGGGTGCTCCTAAACAATTCCACCGATCGGCGCACCGACGACGCCTATGACGAACTCTGCGCAAAGTATCAGTTTCGGCAAGTTCGTCACGAGAACCTTGGAATCACCGGCGGGAGAATGGCGGCAACTCGGCACTTTCTTGAGGAAACAGATGCCGATCAATTCTGGTACTTCGAGGATGATATGCTCGTCGCCTCCGCCTCCGGCGACCCACTCTGCAGAAACGGTTTTCGTCGCTTCGTGCCCGAACTCACTTCGCTTGTGACCGAAATTTTGGCGAACGAACCGGGGCTGGACGGCCTCAAGCTCTCCTACACCGAACACTTCGGGTGTCACCAGCTCGACTGGTCCTTTCTGAACGCGACCCCGGAAGTTCGGCGCGACGAATACCCCATGGGGAGCGCGACCGTCGTTCGCACGATTCGTAGCCACCGCGGGCTGCCTTACGCCCTGGGCGACATTTATTACTCCCATTGGCCCCTCGTGCTCACTCGCGGCGGCGCGCAACTCCTCTTGGAAGGTGCCGACGCGGTGACGACGGAAGCTGACGTGATGAATCATGTTCATCAGCGCCAGCGTGCCGGGAAGTTCGCGCTCGGTGTCTTGCTCGCATCCCCCATTGAACACTCGCGGTCCAGCGACTACGACGCCGAACTACGCCGAGAGAGCTAGAGCGCCCCTTCGACCAAAAATGTGCTGGAACGTTCGTTAGAGTTCGCGCTCCAGCTCCACGGTGCTGCGCCCGTTCAGCTCATGCCCAAGGCTTCCATGCTCGAAGGGCCGGTCCGCTCGAGGATGGCGCGCGCTTGGCCGATTTCGGCGAAGGTGCCGTGCGCGAGGATGAGGAATTCACCCGCGGCGATCTGCTTTTCGTAGCGAACGACGCTGTTCTCGGGGACGCCGATGCTCGCGAGCGCCCCCCCAAGGATGCCAGCGCCGCCGCCGAGGGCTGCCCCTTCGAGGGCACCGACGAGCGTCGCGACGATGGGGCCGAGAACGATCAAGCTGCCAAAGGCTGGGATCACAAAGAGCGCCGACCCAAACATGATTCCCCAGAGGCTCCCCCAAAAAGCGCCGTTCTTTCCCCAAAAGGCCATGCGATCACCCGTATTGTAAAAGCCGATTGGGCTCTCCTCCATTTGGAAATCTTTGCCAAGGATAGAGAGCTTTTTCATATCGTAGCCGGAGCGTTGAAGCTCGCGAACCGCAGCCTCTGCGGTTTCGTGGGTGCGATACATGGCGACGACGGTGTTCTCGGTGTTCATCAATCTTACGTTCCGGCGGCAAACGCAGAGCTCGGATCGAAACTGCGCGCCTAGTTACCCGCAGCAAGACAAGAGCCAGGCTCTACAAACGCGATTTTCTGCGCATCGATGGTGAGGATGGACGTCGATGCTCAAAGCCGGTGGGGCATCTCTGCGTTGTGCGCACACCGCTGAGGGGATTTGGTCGGAGACAAAGCGGCCGTTCCGTCGCGTAGGCATCTATATTCGAGGATGTGGAAGACTTCTGGAAAAGATCTTCTCGAATATTCTTGGCACGATAAGTGTGTGGTCGTCGGGCGTGAGAGGCCACAGAGGCCCCTCACGAACCGATGGAGACGTTGATGAAAAATTCCCATGCGCGTTCGGAAATGACCGCGAAATCTGCGGTGCTCAAGCTCCTCTCCGATGATGAGATTGCAAAATTGAGTCAGCAAGAGGGGGGGCCGATGCTTGCCGAAGGGGAGGAGTACATCCACCTCGAAAATATCCATGGAGGCGTGCGCCGCATTCAGGAAAAGAACCCCGTAAAGATGGGGGAGATTCTCCCGCGCGGTGCCGTACGCGAGGCGACCTGGTCGGCCATCTGCGCCCTCGTAGCGGCGACGGCCCCGATGAACTGAAAGGCCCGACTTTGGGCGG
>JAAFHJ010000201.1 GCA_013298325.1 Myxococcales bacterium
TCGAAGGCTACGAAGGGGAAGGGTGGGCGACGGTCCGCGCCTCCACGACCGACGGCGCCAAGCAGGCGCTCAAGACGCTCATCGAAGGGATCCGGATCACCTACCGCTGAAGGGCTTTCCCCGCCCGAAGGGGATCAGCGCCTCCGGCGTCGGGTGCTGGGCGAGGTCCTCCAGCGTGTACGTGGCGAGGACCGCGAGGAACGCTTCGAGGGCGGCATCGAGCGCGCTCCGGAGCCGGCACGACCCGTTCAGCCGGCAGGCGGGGCGCCCTCGCGTCTCCGTCACGCCAGGGGGGCCAGCGGCGCCGGGGAAGCAGGCGACGAGGGCGAGGTCCGGTTCGAGGGCGCGAACGACGGCGTCGAGGCGGAGCTCCGCGGGGGGGACGCGCAGGCGCAAGCCGCCCCCGCGCCCACGAGACGTCGCGACCCAGCCGAGTTTCGTGAGGTCTTTCGCGATCTTCTGCAGGTGAAAGAGCGAGACGTCGAAGTCCTCGGCGAGCTGGGAAGTCGCCACTTCGAGGGTCGGGTGCGCCGCAAGCACCAGCAGGACGCGCAGGGCGAGGTCGGTGCGGACGGTGAGGTGCACGCCCCACCCGTGCCGCGCCTCACCGGGAAATGCAAACGTTCCCGCGTGCCGCCGCGTGGCGACCATAAATAGGTATTTGCAATACCCATTTAAAATGGGAAAGCAGCCACATGTCGCTCAACGCCCCCCTCCTCCGCGCCAGTCTCGAGATCGTCGTCGCCCGTCAACCGGAGATTACCCCCCGATTTTACGAGATTCTTTTCGAGCGCTACCCCCAGGTGAAGCCGCTCTTCGGCCGAAACAGCTCGGCCAATCAGGCCCGCATGCTCCAAGACGCGATCGTCGCCGTCGTCGACCACGTCGAGGACGCCGAGTGGCTCACGACGACGCTCCACGCGATGGGGCGCAAGCACGTCGACTACGGGGTGACCGAGGCGATGTACGCCTACGTCGGTGACGCCCTCCTCGCCACGCTCGCCGAGCACGCCGGCGAGGCCTGGACGCCCGACGTCGCCACCGCCTGGACCGACGCCTACACGGCGATCTCCTCGCTCATGATCGCCGGGTCCCGTACCGCGTAGAAATAAAGTAAAAGTAGACAATACTTTTTTGTAAGCGCATAAAAAGAAAGGCTCTCTCGGGTTTCGAGAGAGCCTTTCTTGCGGGCCAGCGTCGCCAGCGTCGTCAGCGTCAGCCGGCGAAGGGCGGGTAGTCGGTGTAGCCCTTCTCGCCGGGCGTGTAGAAGGTGCTCCCGTCGGCTTCGGCGAGCGGGTTCCCGTTCGTGTAGCGGGCGACGAGGTCCGGGTTGGCGAGGAAGGGGCGCCCGATGGCGATCAGGTCGGCCTGCTTCTGCTGGAGCGCCTTCTCGGCGGTCTCTGCGTTGAAGCCGCCGGCGAGGATGAACGTCCCCTTGAAGTTCTCGCGGAGGGCGCTCTTGAGCGCCTCGGGGACCGGCGGGGCCCCCATCGCCGAGTGATCGAGGACGTGGACGTAGCCGAGCTTGAGCGCGGAGAGCTCGCGGACGAGGGCGATGTACTGGTCGTCGACGCCGTCGAAGGCGCCGGTGCCGTTGAAGACGCCGTAGGGGGAGAGGCGGATGCCGACGCGATCGGCGCCGATGGCGGCGACGGTGCGCTTGGCGACTTCAAGGGCGAAACGATTGCGGTTTTCCGCGGAGCCGCCCCAGCGATCGGTGCGCGTGTTGACGTTCGCGTTGAGGAACTGCTCAACGAGGTAGCCATTGGCGCCGTGGATTTCGACGCCATCGATACCGGCGGCGACGGCGAGCTTGGCGGCGTTCACGTACTCGCCGATCGTGCTCTCGATCTCGGCTTCGGTGAGGGCATGCGGCTTCGTGTGGGGCTGCATCCCCTTGACATCCGTATACATTTCGCCGTCGAGCGTCTTGTCGGTCACGCCGACGACCTTCGCCCCCGCCGGGAGGTTCAGCTCCGACGAGACGCGGCCGGTGTGCATGAGCTGGATGAAGATCTTGCCGTTCTTCGCGTGGACGGCCTCGGCGACCTTCTTCCAGCCAGCGGCGGTTTTCTCGTCAAAAATCCCGGGGATCCGCGCGTAGCCGAGGCCGTTCGGCGACGGGGAGGTCCCCTCGGTGACCAGCAGGCCGGCGCTCGCCCGCTGGGCGTAGTAGGTCGCGACCAGGTCGCCGGGGACGTTCTCCGGCGACCGCGAGCGGGTCATCGGGGCCATGACGATGCGGTTCGCGAGCGAGAGCGTGCCGAGTTCGTAGCGGTCGAAAAGCATGGACGGAGACTCCTTCGGAGGACGACTAGGGCGAGCAGGACGAGAAGGGCGAGCGGTCAAATACTTCTCTTTGCGCGGTCGCTAGCAAAAGAGAAGTGACGCCGATTCTCGCCATCGCGCGAAACGCCGCAAGGGGTCGCACCGACGAAATCACGCAACCGAGCGTTGCGCCGACGGCAGCGAAGGCGTCGCGCCTGGCAACGCGCCCGCCACCGCGCCTGGCAACGCTGCGAGGCTCGCATCGAAGCGCGCTTTCTCCAGAGAAACCAAGAGGTTCCAAAGGTCACCTTCGGGCGCTTCAAGGTCTGTGGTCGCCGCCGGCGCCTGGTGGAACACCGCGCCGAAGCCGGCCAAGAACGGGTGCTCGCTCGCCGGGATCCCGTCGCGGGCGAGGAGCGCGCGCACCGCGGCGCGGAGCGGATCGCCTACAACGTAGACGCCACGGAGAAGCCCCGAGAACTCCTCAGGTTTCGCCTGAAACGTCCGCTTGCGGAGCTCGGCGAAGAGCCGGCGGTGCTCTTCGATGGCGGGGGCGAGCCAGTAGTGGCGGAGCGCCTCGACGCCGGAAAGCCCCGTTGCCGCCGTCAGGCCAAGCGCCTGCCACTCGGCGATACAGGCGGTATTTTCGTTTGCGATTTCAAGGGCAAGGGCCCGCGTCGCCGGCGGGGCGGCGCCAAGATCGAGGGTGAAATAGTCGCCCCAAGCAAAGAGGTCGACGGTCCACTGCCGGTAGAGGAACGCGAGCGCCTGCCGCGCCGGGAGCTCGGCCAGCGCGGCGAGGAACGGGTGCGTCCGGAGCGCGTCGGGAGCGTTGGGGGCGTCTGCGCTGCCTTCACCGCGGGCCGGATGGGGCGGTAAATCGAGTGTGTTGGACTCTTTTTGAAAGAGTGCATGTGACTTGATTTGTGTCGGCGCGTGGAGAGAAAGTTCTTCGTGTTCGACCACATGGCGCCGCGCGAAGGCGAGCCAGAGGTCGAAATGCGTCGCAAAGATCGCGAAGACGGCGTCGACGAGCCCCTCGGCGTGGGCGCGCTCGGCGTCGGTGAAGGTCTCCCGGAAGAAGATCGTCTCGTCGGCGTGTTGAAGGTGGCCGTCCTCGCGATCGAGGTGGTGGCGGCCGAAATAGCGGAGCGCGTTCTCGGAGGCGAGCAGCCCCGCGGCGACCAGCGCGTCGACGACGGGGACGGTCCGCCGGAAGAAGACCTGCCCGGCGACCTCCATCGCCTCGATGATCGCAAACCGGAAGCGCGGGTCGGGGTTCTCCGCAGCGAGCTTCGTCAGCGCGTAATCGGCGGCGCGTGCGGGGGCCGTCTCCGGGCCGTTCATCCAGGCGAAGAGGCGCTCCGGCGTGAAGTTGAAGTGGGCGTCGATGCCGAGGGCGGCCCAATCTTCGAGGAAAAGCGCCGAGTGGCACGCGTCCTCCGCGGCGTGGATGGTGAGCGCCTCTTCGAGGGCGTTCTTCGGCGCCGGGTAGGCGACGTAGTAGGCGCAAAAGTCCCGGAAGCCCATCACGTAGTCGATGGCCATCGGCGCAAAGAGAAGCTTTTCTCGTGGGTTGCGCGCTTCGTCCCCCAGCCACTCGGAAAACAGCGGGTGCTCGGCCAGTGCGCGGCCCCCTCGGTGAATCCTCGCGTAGATCTGCCGCATGGCGGCTGCTTAACGGATGCCGCCCGGCGAAGAAAGCGGCCGCCGCGCCCGCGCGAAGATTGCGGGGAAATCGCTCATCTCGGCTCGGCTCGGCGAAACTTCCGCGAAACGGCGACCCGTCCGGCATCGTAACGGAAGCCATGCACAGCCATTTCCGAGGGGTGCTCCCCGTCCTCGCAGCGCTTGCGATGACGACCGCCGGCTGCTCCCGTACGGCGACCCCCGCGAGCACGGAGGCCGCCACGAGCGGCACCGTCCCGACGGCGAAACTTGGAGGAAATATGAGCGGTTCTCAGGAAAAAGATTACGTCCCCACCGGCGACCGGACGCTCCCCAACGCCCTCGTCCCCCCCGGCAGCGGCTACGAAACCGCCATCCTGGCCGGCGGCTGCTTCTGGGGCATGGAGGAAATTCTCCGCGGAATTCCGGGGGTTATCCAGACGGAGGTCGGCTACACCGGCGGAACCGCCGCCGAGGCGACCTACGAAACGGTCAGCACGGAGACGACCCGTCACGCGGAATCGGTCCGCATCGTCTTCGACCCGGCCAAGCTCGCCTACTCGGATTTGCTCGAGAAATGGTTCTTCCGGATGCACGACCCGACGACGCGGAACCGCCAGGGGAACGACCTCGGCCCGAGCTACCGCTCGGCGATCTTCGTCGTCTCCCCGGCCCAGCGGGGGACCGCCTTTGAGGTGATCACCCGCGTCGAGGCCTCCGGAAAATGGAAGGGGCCGATCGTGACCGAGGTCGTCGATGCGTTCCCCTTCTACCGGGCCGAGGACTACCACCAGGACTACCTGCAGAAGCACCCGACCGGGTACACCTGCCACTTCCTGCGCGACTAGAACGCTCAGAGACCAAAGAAATCGGCAGCATAGCCTGCCGAGCAGAGGCCGACGTCGAGAATGTAGGCGCCGGCCTTTCCGCACCCCTTCGTCGGATCGACGGCGGCACCGTGGTTCATCCCGGCGACGCTGAAGGTCTCGACGCGGACGACGCCGGCGCCATCGACGAACTTCTTGTGGGTGGCACTGCCGATTTGGTCGGTCGCGGCGGCCGACTCCGAAATGCCGGCGACGTTCGTCCACTGCTTGGTGAGCTCGAGGAGGTTTGCCGGCCCGACGATGCTGTCGGAGGCCCCCTGCCAGAGCTGCACACGCGTCTTCCCGAAGCCGCTCGCGGCGGCGCGGACGAGATCGCCCCAGGCTTGCGCGCTCTTCGTGGTGCCGGCTTGGCACGTCAAGCTGTCGGCGATGCTCGTGGCGCACCGGTAGGGGATGCCGGCGTCGATGGAGGCCGCCTCGAAGACGCTCGGATAGGCGGCGATCATCGCCGCTGCCATGGCGCCGCCGCTTGAAAGACCGGTGACGAAGTTCTTCCCGGCGCCGGCGGTCGTCCGCACGTGGGCGACCATCGCCGCTACGGAAGCGGCCTCGCCCCCCTGGCCGGTCTGGGCGCTTTCGTACCAGCGGAAGCAGCGATTGAAGTTGTTCGTCGTCGTCTGCTCGGCGTAAATGACATAAAATCCGCGTGCATCGGCCAGGGCATCCCAGCCGACGCCGGCGTAGTCGGCCGCCGTCTGCGAGCAGCCGTGGAGAGCGACGACGATCGGCGCCCCGGCGGCGACGCGCCCCGGTGTGTGGAGATACATCTTCAACCCGCCGGGATTGTTCCCAAAGTTGGCGACTGCCGCCGTGGAGCCGGCCGGAGGCGGGCCGGCGTCGGGGGTGGCGGCGTCGGTCTTGGTCCCCCCGTCGGTCACCACGCTGCCGTCGGTCACGGCGCTATCGCTTGCCCCGTCGCGGAGGGCGCCACCGTCCGCGACCGCCCCGTCGCCGCCAGCATCGGTCGCCGGCGGCAGGGTCGTCTCCCCGCCTTCCGTGCAGGCGCCGATGGCGGCCCCGGTTCCGAGGACGAGGCAGAGCGCGAGCGAGCGAAAGCGTGCGGAAGGTTTCATTTCAGCGCCACTCTGCACGCGCAACGCGTCGTGTCAACGCGACGCGCGCGCCGCCACCGCTTTGTCACGGGAGACCCGGTAGCGATCGGCGTCGAGTTCGTCGCCGGCGAGCCAGTCGCGCAGCGCCGGGACGACGATCTTCTCCCAGCTCGCACCGAGCCGAAGCGCCAGGAAGTCCCGATAGAGTTCCTGCAGAATGCCTTCGACCTCTTGGGTCAAATCCATCCGGTCGAAGAACGCTTCCGCCTTGCCGTCGGCCTCCCGCTCGGCTTCGTCTTCGGCCCCCTTCTTCTTCTTTTTCGGGGCGGAAAGTTCGGCGCCAAGTTCGCCGAGCGTCGGTGCGCTGCCGTCGTCGAGGACGGCGGGGAGCGTCAGTGCACCGAGGGCAAGTGCTTCTGCTTTAAGAAAAAAGCCTGATTCGCGCTCGCCGAGCACGAGCCGGAACGTCGCCCGCTCCGGCATCTTGCCGAGGCGAAGAGCCTCTTTGGCTTCGCGGGCGTGGGCCGGCGTCGTCCCCTTGATGCGCGTTGCCTCTTTCCCGGCGGAGAGCACGATCTCCTTCTCGATCCAGAAGCCGAAATCGCCGTGCTTCTTGGTCGTCAGCGTCTCCTCGAAGATCTCGCTCTCAAACCAGAGCCACAGGAGGAATTCGCGGCCGATAAAACGACGTTTCTCAATCTTGTCTGCGAGCTGCATCAGCGTGCCCCCCGTTCGCGCGGTGCGGTCTCTTCGGTGACGAGGATCGTCGGTTCGAGGTCGACCCAGGCGGTCTCTTCGTCGGCGGTGAGTCCGAGGCGCGCGGCGGTCGTGTAGGGCGCCTCCGGGATGAGGGTGACGCCGAAGGTCGTTCGGAAGAGCTCGCTCATCGCGGCGCCGACCGAGGTCGAGTGGGTGAAAAAGCGGACGACGCCGTCGTTGAGCGACCACGAAAGGTCGACGATGCGGGTCGTCGGTGCGAGCTGCTTGCGGAGCTTTTTCGAAACCATATCCTTGAGTTCCGCCTTCTCCTTCTTCGTGAGGCGCTCGCGCCCCTTCTTCGCGAGGTAGGCGGTCTCCGCCTCGCGGGTCTTCGCCTTCAGGAGCGACGGCGGCACGACCCAGCGGTCGAGGCGAAAGCCGATGTTCATGAATTCGTTGAAGAAAAGATCTTCGTAGATGAAGCTCGTCTCGAAGGGCTCGCCGACGCGGCACCAGCCGATGCGCTCCGCCGCCTCCCCCTCGGGATCGAGGGGCTCGAAGGGGTGCGCGGCCAGCTTTTCGAGGAAGCGGTCGGCGAAATTGCCGGTGGTCGGCTCGCTCAGGGCGGGGTCGACGAAGAATCGGGCGTAGGTCAGCGAACCGCGGAAGAGGGACACCGCGCGGCGCTACCAGGGCCGAAGCGAAAGGGCCCAATTTCCGGCGGCTTACTCCACGAGCGACTTAACGGAGCCGCGCGAGGCCAAAGACGAGGAGCCAGGTGCCGAGAAAGCCGAAAATTACTGCAGTTCCCGTCGCTTGTTCGTGACCGATCTCGCGGGCGGCGACGCCGAGAAGGAGCATGCACCCCCCCACGATCGCCGTGACTCGGAACACCCGACGACGAAGCGGATCGAGGGGTGTCGGCGCCTGGCGGGCCTCCAGGCGCGCAAGCTTCCGCTCGGCGGCGCGTACGTCCTGAGCGAGCCGCCGCTCCTTCTTCGTGAGCTTCGGCCCTTTCTTCGGCGAATCGGGCTTTCTCGTGGGGGCGGGAAGGGGGTTCTTCTCAAGAAAATCAAGAAGATCTCGCCGCTCCGCCTCCAGCGCCTCGACGCGCGCAAAGGCCTCTTCGAAGGGGAGCGTCTCTTCGACGTTGGGCGTTTCCGGCGACGGCTTCAAAACGAGAGCGCCTCCAGGAGCCGTGCGAAGATTTCCACGAGTCCAATCAGCAGCTCGCCGATCCCCTCGGCGATCTCCTGGGCGCGCGGCGAGCGCCCGACGAGGATCAGCGCGAACGCGACGACCACCGCCGAAAACGCGAGGCAAATTACGAGGAACGTGTGTTCCGTCGCGAGAAGGAGCGTCACCGCGATGGCGGCGAAGAGCCCCGCAAACGCCGCGTAGCCACCATGGACGCCCGCCGAGGTTGGTTCCGCCGGGCGAGAGGACTCCTGCCGTTCCGCGATGCGCGCCTGGAGGGTCGCGAGGCGCTCTTCGGGGGTCGGCGCCGAGATCGGAAGAGC
>JAAFHJ010000202.1 GCA_013298325.1 Myxococcales bacterium
TAGATAGACGAGCCCACCATACGTTTCGATGGTCGTGTTTGGCGGGAGGGACTGCATCCACCCCTCGACGGCATAGCGGGTGTCGGCGGCGAGGTTGACGTCGACCTCGAAGGCTCGAAATAGACCCGCGGCGGCGATAAACGCGGCTGCGGCTGCCGTCCATCGGCGAGGGGTGCCCGTCTTTAACCGTTCGAGGAGGCGGTCGGCCCCGACGCCAGCGTAGGTCGCGAGGTAGAACCACACCGGCATCGCGAACCTATGCTCGGTGCGCCGCGCCTGCATATTGAAGGCAATCGCGAAGGAAACTGCAAAAAGTGCGGGAAGATACGCTGCGAGCCGTCGGCGCGCACGGCGTGCGGGATCTCTGTCGATCGGCGTCGCCGGCGTGCGGACTTCCACGGCGAGGAGGAGTCCGAAGGGGACGAGCGCCAGGAGCGGCCACGCAACGTGTTCGGGGGCGGCAACGAGCAGCGCCTTCGCGACCCGAAGTCGCCCGGACCAATCCTTGGCGTACTCGGCATAGTCTTGGCTCGCGGAACCGAGCAAGAAGCGCACGCGCGCGCGAAATCCGAGCGGATTGAAAAACGCACCGTCGAAGGCAAGTAGTGCAACGACGCCAGTCGCGATTGCCGCCAAAGATTTTTTGACGAAGTTTGGCCGGTCTGACGCCGGCGTCAGGGCAAGCCAGCCGACGAAGTAGACCGGTAGGGACAGCAAAAAGAGCGCGTACGCTTGGTCTTTGGTGGCGACAGCGGCGGCTACCGCAACGAGCGGTTTACGCAGTTGATCGGGCCGGTTCTCGACGAGCGCCTTGGTAAGAAGTGCGAGCGCCACTCCGCTCCAAGCAAGAAACGGGACGTCTAGATTAGACGTATGAATGTAGAATGAGAGCGAAGTCAGCCCCGCCGAGGATAGTGCCGCAAATGCGGCCGCACGTCGTCCGTGCGTCGCTCGAAACGTACGGTAAATGGCCGCAGCAAGAACTCCACTTGCAACGAGGGCCACAGTGCGTGCAATGAGCGAAACACCAATAGCCGTAGTTGGTTCTAAAAATCCGGCGATCAATCCTTCTTTTGTGAGCGAAGGAGCCTGGATGGCTGCGCGGATCCCCAACGGCAAACTGAGGACCGCGAGCAGCAGAAGGTGCAGCGGGGGATAGGTGTAATAATCGCCAGGCGTAAACGTGAAGGCGATCCCCGGGAAGACGTCGCGTGGTGCGATTCCATCGTTGTCCCAGGACCATGTCCCTTCGAGTCCCCACCCGATTCCCCAGACGCGCACCGCAAGGAACGCCGTAAAGACGAGGAGAAACAGTGGCGCGACGGCCCGCCCTCCGATGGCAAACCGGTCGAGCCACCGCCGCAGGTTTCGAATGCGCGCCGTCACGCGCCGCGCCATAGCACGAGCCGCTTCCGACGGCGGGACCGTTACAGGCGATTTGCGCGCTGGCGGGAACTCCACCGGTCCTCGGCGACGACGATTGAAACTCGGCCGCGGGTGCTCTAACGAGGCGCGTCGTGTAGCGCTGCGTTACCGAGCTTCGGGGCACCGGCTCTTCGGTCCGTTCGCGCTACGCTGAAATCCCCTCGGAGCCGGCATCGTTTCCGGCAAAATAGACGCTGTTCGCAGCGATTTCGGAGTGCACGCACCATGAAGACTCCCGTTCGTGTCGCAGTCACCGGCGCCGCCGGCCAGATCGGTTACGCGCTTCTCTTCCGTATCGCCGCTGGCGAAATGCTCGGGAAAGATCAGCCGGTTATCCTCCACCTCCTCGAGGTGCCGCAGGCGCTCGCGACCCTGACCGGCGTCGCCATGGAACTCCGCGACTGCGCGTTCCCGACGCTCGTCGATATCGTCGCTTCTGACGACCCGAACGTCGCATTCAAGGATGTCGACTACGCCATCCTCGTCGGCGCCCGCCCGCGCGGCCCCGGCATGGAGCGCAAGGACCTCCTCGAGGCGAATGCGGCGATCTTCTCGGTTCAGGGCAAGGCGCTCAACGACAACGCGAAGAAGAACGTCAAGGTCCTCGTCGTTGGCAACCCGGCGAACACGAACGCCCTCATCGCTCAGCAGAACGCGCCCGACCTCGACGCGCGCAACTTCACGGCGATGGTCCGCCTCGACCACAACCGCGCGATTTCTCAGCTTGCCGAGAAGACCGGCGCCCGCAACGCCGACATCACCAAGGTCACGATCTGGGGCAACCACAGCTCGACTCAATATCCGGACCTCCACACGACCATCGTCGACGGCAAGGCGGCCCTCTCGGTCGTCGACCAGGCTTGGTACGAGACCTCGTTCATCCCGGTCGTTCAGCAGCGCGGCGCGGCGATCATCAAGGCCCGCGGCGCCTCTTCGGCCGCGTCGGCCGCGTCGGCCGCGATCGACCACATCCGCGACTGGGCCCTCGGCACCGCCGACGGCGACTGGACCTCGATGGCGGTCCCCTCGGACGGCTCCTACGGCATCCCCGCCGGCGTCATCTACGGGTTCCCCTGCACCACGAAGAACGGCGACTACGCGATCGTTCAGGGCCTCGAACTCAACGAGTTCTCGAAGGCGCGGATGGCGGCGACCGACAAGGAGCTCCGTGAGGAGCGCGCCGCGGTCGAGCACCTCTTCCCGAAGAAGTGATCGTTCACGACATCGCTTGAAAGGCGCGAAGAGAGCGATCTCTTCGCGCCTTTTTCTATTGCGTTAGTTTTCACAACAAACGAGAAACCCGCCGATCCAAGAGGGAACGACGGGTTTCCGTTTGTGCGAAGGATTCGCTATTTTGCCGTGTGCATCTGCGGATGCTTGGCTTCGTTCTTGGCGTGCGCGGGGCGGACTTTGCCGATGAGCGCCGTCATCCCGTTGTAAAGTGCCCACGGACGGAAATCCCGCGCCGTCGTCCACCAGCGGAAGAGCCGCGGCCGCTCGGAGGCCGGGCGATCACCGCTCGTCTTGATGTGGTCCTGGGCCGAAGTAAACGCGTTTGCAATCTTCGTTTGAACGGCGACCGGCGAGCAGCGTTCTCGTGCGAACCGCGACGCGGCGGTCCCGAGGCGCTGACGGAGCCCTGCATCGCGATACAGGTTCACCGCGGCGCGACCGAAGCTCGCGTCGGCGGCGGCTTCGTCATCCCGGTCGTTCCCCGGTGCGAGGAGAAGTCCGTTCATTCCATCCTGAATTTGGTAGCTCGCCCCCATGCCATCGGCGAAACCGACGGTCGGCGTGCCGCACCAGAGCGCTTCCCCGAGGACGTTCCCGTAGGTCTCGGAGAGAGAGGTGTGCAGGAACACATCGGCGTAGCCGTACCAATCGACCATCTTGGTAAACGGCACTTCTCCCGGGAAGAAGACCTTGTCGCCAACGCCAAGCTCTTGGGCGATTCGCTTGTAAAATTCGGTGTCGGGGCCAAGCCCGAGCAGCGTGAGCGTTGCGTCGGGGAGCGCAGGGACAATGTGCTTCGCGAAGATGCGGATCGTGCGATCCTGGCACTTCTCACGGGTGTGGCGCCCCGCGACGAGGTAGCGCGGGCCGTCGCCGTGGTGGCCGAGGGCGGCGGGGAAGGGGTCGTCGCCGAGGGGGCGGTCGAAGACTTCGGGCTGCACGGCGCGCGGAATGACGTGGATCGGCGCAGTGACGCCACGTTCCCGCCAGTAGGTCCGGAGGCCCTCGGAGAGGACGACGAGGCCATCACTTTCATTGAAGATGCTCGCGTAGAGCTTCTCGTAAGGGCGTTTGAGCGTCGCGTGGATCGCCGTATGGACCAGCGGGATCTTCGACAGCTCTTCCGGAAGGAGGACGTCATAGGCGGCGACGAGGTGCGTCGTATTTACGCAAAGAACCGGGATCCCCTTCATGTGGCGCAGCCAGACGCCAAACTTGAGGAGAAGGGAGGTCGTCTGCGCGAAGACGATGTCGAAGTCGAACTGGTCGGCGTCAAAGACCCACGACTCCATCGGCATCGGCACGTGGAGGCCCGGATACATGGCAACCGGAAGGGACGGGAGCTCGATGGTGCCCGGCGGAACATCGCCCGGTTTCGACTCGGGGTCCTTCGGGCCGATCACTGTGACGTGGTGACCACACCGTTGCAGTTCTTGATACAGGAACCGTGTCTGGAACGCGGCACCGTTCGCGTAGGCGATGCGGGTGAAGTCGCTGAGGATGGCAACTTTGAGGGGACGCCCGTGGCGCGCGGCGAGCTGCGCGAAGGGGGGAAGGTCGGTCACGAGCGACTGCTGGTTGCCCGCTTCCGTCTTCCAAAAGGCCGACCGGGGACCGCCGGACCGCAGCGCGGATGCGGTATCGACGATGGGATGCACCGTGGTATCAGGCACGTGGACCTCCGAGGCAGCCGCATTCCCGCGTCGCCCTTCGGCGGCAGAGGACGCATGCGCATCGTTGACGTTACGGAGTTCTACTCGGAGCGAGGGGGAGGTGTTCGCAGCCATCTCACGGTGAAGAGTCAGATTCTGTGCCAATGGGGGCACGACCAGTTGGTCTTCGCCCCCGGGCCCCGGAGCGAGCTCCGCGACCACCTGAGTTTCGAAGGGCCCGCTAGCATCGAGCGCCCAGGAAGTGCGAAAATCCGGCGGTTTCGAGGCCCGTCCGTCCCCTACGACCCGACGTACCATCTGCTTTTTCAGGTACCTGCCGTCGCCCGAGCGATCCGGGAGGCGAAGCCCGATGTCCTTGAGATTCACAGTCCCTACCTGGGCGCGCTCGCGGCAAACATCGTCCCGCGGTCGAGCTTCGGCATCCGGACGTTCGTCTGGCACTCGGACTTCATCGACACGTACCTCCGCGAGCGCCTTCGCGAGGTGAAAGTCTCCGACGTGGCTGCCGACCGCCTCCTCGCCCCCTTCTGGGCGGGCGTCCGGGCGCTCCTCTCGCGCTGCGACGCGACGATCGTCGCCACCGAGTGGCTTCGCGCCAAGCTCACCGAGCACGGCGTTCCCCGCGTTCGTGTCGTCCCATTTGGCGTCGACAAAGCACTCTTCCGGCCGGAACTCCGCGACGAAGAGCTCCGTGCGCGTTATCTCGGCGGTCGTCGGGACCGGCGTCTCTTGATCGCCACCGGCCGCTTCGCTGGCGAAAAACGCTGGGACGTCATCTTCGCGATGTTCGACCGCATCGCCCTCCAGGCCGACGTCGAATTGCTCATTCTTGGTGACGGTCCTGAAGGCGTCTGGATCCAAGAAGAGGCAAAGAAGCGCCCGAACGTTCAATTGTTGGGTTTTGAGAAAGACCGAAAGAAACTCGCGACGCTTCTCGCCTCGGGGGATCTATTCCTCCATGCGGCCCCCTTCGAGACATTTGGATTTGGTCTCGCGGAAGCGATGTGCGCGGGACTGCCGGTCGTGACGCCGAAGGCGGGCGCCGCCGCCGAATTCGACCTCCCTGGCACCGTCGTCCACTACCCGGTCCTCGATGGAGATGCGGCGAGCCGTGCCGCTCTTGCGCTCCTCGCCGAAGACCCGGAAACGCTGCGCGCCCAAGCGATTGAAAACCGCGAACGCATTTCAAGCGTGGAAGATCATTATCGGAATCTCCTCGCGCTCTATGAGGAATTACTCGCAAAACAATCGCGCGAACGTCGCTAGCGGAGGGACGCGATGACCGCCCGCAGCCCGTCGGCGAGCGAAACCTCGGGGACCCACCCGAGTTCGTCGCGGGCGCGGGAGATGCTCGCGTAGGTGGCGTCGACGTCGCCGGCCGGTTTTGGCGCAGCGTTCACGCGCGCCGTCCGACCGGTGACCGCTTCGAGGGCGGCAACAAGCGTCCGAAGGTCGACAGTTTCGCCGCGCCCGAGGTTGAACGCGCGGTGGCCGCAGCGATCGTCGAGGTTCCGGACGGTCGCCTCGATGCCGCGCACGATGTCGCTGACGAACGTGTAGTCGCGGCGCATGGAACCATCGCCGAAGAGGTCGATCGGTGCATCCTGCAATAGTTTGGACGCAAACGTTCGTATCGCCATGTCGGGGCGCTGGCGCGGCCCATAAACGGTGAAAAAACGGAGCGATGCGAGGCGCGCTGCCGGGTGCGTGTTTGCCCACGCTTCGAGGAGGAGCTCGCCGGAGCGCTTTGTGGCCGCGTAGGGGCTCTGGGGGACGAGCGCGACGTCTTCGTCGGCGGGGAGGCGCGGTGGGTTCCCGTAGACCGACGAACTCGACGCAAACACGAAGCGATCGATCCCGGCGGTTCGCGCGGCGACGAGGAGCTTCGCCGTGCCGGTGACGTTCACGTCGCAGTAGAAGGCCGGATCGCGCAGGGAAGGGCGAACGCCCGCAATGCCTGCAAGATGCACGATCGTATCGTGGCCAGCGACGACGGTGGCGAGCAGGGCGTCATCGCGAATGTCCCCTTCAACGATCGTGAGCGCTTCCGCCTTTGAATGCCGCTGCAGGAGCGCGGCATTTTCCCGTTTGAGGGCCGAGGAATAGAGAAATCCATCGAAGGCGTCGAGGACGGTGACTCGATCCCCCGCTGCCAGCCGGCTCTCTACAAAGTGGGAGCCGATGAAGCCGGCGCCGCCGGTGACGAGGAGTCGTTTCGGCGGGGCCATGGCGAAGCTCAGGAAAGCGCTCGAGAACTTGCCGGAGGCGTCGCGACCGTCGATCCCGTCGAGGGGACGCCGATCCCCTGGTAGCGGAGGCCTGCGGCGAGCACTTCCGAGGGGCGCCAAATGTTCCGCGCGTCAAAGACGACGGGACTCTGACCAGCTTGGGGCGTCGCGAGGCGCTTCTTCACTTCGGCAAAGTTGGGTGCGCGGTAGGACCGCCATTCGGTCAAGAGCACGAGAGCATCCGCCCCTTCGACGGCGTCGTAGTCCTTGTCGACGGTGACGATAGATCCCGGCCGGGCGGCGGTCACATCGCTGAGCGCGCGGAGGAAGTTCGGCCCTGCTTCCGGATCATGGCCGACAACGCGCGCGCCGCGCATCGCCAGGTGCCGCGCGAGCCGTACCGAAGGGGCATCGCGGACGTCGTCGGTCTCAGGTTTGAAGGCAAGTCCCCAGAAGGCAACGGTTTTCCCTGCGAGGCTCCCCCCGGAGGTCCCCGTCAGCATCCGCTCGACGAGGTGGGCGAGGAAGTCGCCCTGCTCTTCGTTGGCCTGGTGGGTTGCCTCGGCGAGGCGCATTGGGATTCCGTGTACTTTCCCCAAATGCAGGAGCGCCTGTACATCTTTCGGGAAGCAGCTCCCGCCGTACCCGGGGCCCGAGTAGAGGAATTTCTTGCCGATTCGCGAATCCGAACCGACGCCAAGGCGCACCGCGTGGATGTCGGCGCCGGTCGCGTGGCAGAGGCGCGACAGCTCATTCATGAAGGATACACGCATCGCGAGCATCGTGTTCGCGGCGTATTTGATGAGTTCCGACGAGCGCGGGTCGGTGATCACCAGGCGCTCGCCGGAGAGTTGGAGGGGCGCGTAGAGGGCGCGGAGGGCTCGGCGGGCGCCCTCGCTTCGGGCACCGACGACGATGCGCTCTGGGCGGAAGAAGTCGTTTACCGCGTCGCCTTCCTTCAAGAATTCGGGATTCGAGACGACCTCAAGCTCGACCCCTTGGCGCGTGCCGCCGTCGATGTGGGCCTGGACGGCGTCGCAGGTGCCGACAGGGACGGTGCTCTTCACGACGACGATGGCGCTCCGGAGCGCGATTTTCGCGATGGCGGAAGCGGCGTCAAACACCGCCGACGTATCAGCGGCGCCGTCGGGGGAGGCGGGCGTCCCCACGGCGATAAAGAACGCGTCGGCGGCGGCCCATTCCTGAGGAATTTCCGTGGCGAAGGTGAGCCGTCCATTCCGCTTGTTGCGCCGAACGAGGTCGCCAAGACCGGGCTCGTAGATCGGGATATTCCCGGCCGCGAGCTGTTCTACCTTCGACGGCTCTCGGTCAATCACCAAGACCTCGTGGCCGAGGTCGCTCAGACCGGTTCCGGTGACGAGCCCAACGTAGCCTGCTCCGACGACAACGAGTCGCATAGACGGCGGGTCGTACCATAGTCGTCGCGCTCGGTTGCGCACTTTGGCGCGGTTTCTTCTCGGAATTTGCGCACGAGCAGCGTGGCCCCTGCACCACAGTGTGCCTGTGACGCGTC
>JAAFHJ010000203.1 GCA_013298325.1 Myxococcales bacterium
GCGAACGGGGCCGGCTTGGGGGCTGCGGGGGCCGCGACCGGTGCTGCGGGCGCTGCAACCGGAACGGGCGGCTTGGCGGCAACGGCGGGCGGCGCAACGCCGAACATCGTCGACGCCGCGGGGCGCGCCGGCGGAACGGGCGGCTTTGCGATGGCAGGCGGCGCTGCGGGGGCGGCCGCGACTGCGACTGCGGGGGCCTCACCGCTCTCCTTGGCGGCGAGGACCTTCTTGACCTTCTCGAGAATCGCCTGTGTATCGAAGGGCTTATCGGCAGTGTCGTCGGCGCCCGCTTCCGCACCGCGACCGGCGTCGTAGGGGTTGTGGCGGCTCGCAAGCAGGATCACGGCCGCGCGCGGGAGCTTGCCGCGAAGTTCTTTCGCGAGGGCGTACCCGTCTTCCGTGTCGAGCACGGTGTCGATCAGGACGACGTCCGGATTCTTAGCCGCCTCCTCGAGGGCGGCAGCCCGGTTCCCGGCGAGCAGAACTTGGAAATCTTCGCCGCTGAACGTGATCTCGAGCACGCGGCGCATGGTCACGCTGTCATCGACGGCCAGAAGAGTCTTCGCCAAGAGATGCCTCCATCGGATGGCGAAGCTCCTTGAGCAATCGCCGATCGAGCGTAAAATCATGAATGAATTTACGCAAAAAATGCCGGAAAAACCGGCCGCACACTCCATCGCCGCCGGCCTTTTCCCACACACGAAGTGCCTTGAGAAGGGGGCTCGACACCGATTCGCCCACGACGGACGTGGGCAGCAGAGGCGGCGATTCTGCGGATCCGGGCCACACGCTGTCAACTGCTTAGATGGGGTCGATGCGGAAACCGTGTGTTCTGTCGGTGGTGGCGATGACGACATCCGGTTACCGCCGAGCGAAATCCGTGCGATGACGCGCCGATGAAGGAAGCTCCCGTTCCGCCGGCCCTCTCCGGTCGCCCCCTCGATGGTGCCGTGCGAACGCTCTTTTCGTTTTCGTGGAATCAGGCTCGCGAGGCGGTTCGGACTGGCAAAGTGGCGGTCGATGGCGTCGTCGTGACCGACGGGCTGAAGTTCGTGCGGACCGGGCAGACCGTCCGATGGGACGAGGCCGCCCGCCGCCCACGGCCAGAGACCGACCTCCCGAAAGAGGCGGTCGCCTTCGTCGACAATCATGTGGTTGTCGTCGAAAAACCGAGTGGAATCAGCACGATCCCCTTTGACGAAAAGGAAACGGGCACCCTTGATGCGCGCGTCCGCGCGTGGCTTGCCGCCCACGACCGGAACCTACGCGGGGCCCGTGGAGGGCCTCCGACGCTCGGGATCGTCCATCGGATCGACAAGGAAACGTCGGGACTGGTCGTCTTCACGCGCTCCTGGCAGGCGAAGCAGAGCCTCGCAAATCAGTTCCGCTTTCACACGGTCCATCGGCGTTATCTCGCGATCGTCCACGGCCATTTCAAAGGGGGGACTCTCACGAGTCATATCCTCGATGATCGTGGCGACGGCCTCCGCGGCTCCTGGGAAGCGCGCCCGCGCAAGTCGAAGAGCCCTCAGGGGCAGTGGGCGCGGACGCACATCGAGGTCGTGGAGGAACTCGACGGCGCTACCCTCGTCGCCTGCCGGCTGGAGACGGGGCGAACCCATCAAATTCGCATCCATCTTTCGGAGGCGGGGCACCCTCTCCTTGGCGAGCGGGTCTACATTCGCGGCTTCCGTGGCAACGAGATTCCGGCGCCGCGCCTCATGCTCCACGCCGCCGAGCTTGGCTTTACGCATCCCGCCCACGAAGGGGATGTACGCTTTGAACGGCCCGTTCCGCCCGATTTTGACGAAACGCTAAACCGCCTCCGCAAGTGATGCAGAAGGCGGTTTGAGCCACGCAAACGGGAGTGGGGAATTAGGTCGCTTCCGGCGACTCTTTTTCCCCTTCTTTCTTTTGATCGCCGTGCTCATTCAGCGCGCGGCGGAGCGGGACGATCAGGGCGAACGTCAAGATGCCGGTGACCAACGCGAGGCCGGAGAGCATCCAGAAGAAGTTCCCCTTCGACATTTTCGTCCAGTAGAGGCCGAGGTAGCCGGAGAGGTAGCCGCCGAAGCAGCTGGAGAGGAACCACATCCCCATCATCAGCGAGAGCACGCGGGGCGGGGAGACTTTGGTCACCAGCGAAAGGCCGACCGGTGAGAGGTAGAGCTCGCCGAGCGTCAAGAAGAGGAACATGACGATCAACCAGCTCATGTTCGTCTTGCCGGTCTCGCCGCCGAAGTGGGCGCCACCCACCATAAAGACGAAGGAAATCGCAAGCAGGAAACAGCCAATCGCCATCTTGGTGACGCTCCCCGGCTCCTTGCCCTTCGCATATTGGGCGGCCCAAAGCGCATTGATCGCCGGCGTAAGCGCGAAGATCATGAACGGATTGACCGCCTGAAACCAGGATGCCGGAACTTCCCAGCCGAAGACGTGGCGCTCGGTGCTCTCGAGCGCCCAGTCGGCGATGGTGCCGCTCTGTTGCTCGTAAACGCCCCAAAACACAGTGTTAAGGAGGCACAGCACCACGAGCGCAAACATCTTTTCCCACTCTTCGCGCGTAAACGGGGTCGCCTTGGGTGGATCGGCGACTTCCTTCTTTGCCGCGTCACGGAAGCCGGCCTGTTCGTCCTCCACAAGTTTCGTCCGCGCCGCCTCTTTCATCCGATTGTCGGGGGCGAGGTACTTCTGGCCGCTCAGGTAAATCACGAGGCCGACGAGGAGACCGACGCCCGCCGAGCCGAACCCGAGCCCCCAGCCGACCTTCTCGCCGAGC
Organism: Myxococcales bacterium; assembly: GCA_013298325.1. Taxonomy (GTDB): domain Bacteria; phylum Myxococcota_A; class Polyangia; order Polyangiales; family Polyangiaceae; genus JAAFHJ01. The sequence continues at coordinate 2,780 of JAAFHJ010000203.1, forward strand.
GTGCCGCAGACGAACGGGGCAATAAATGCACCGAGATTGATCCCGACGTAGAAAATACCGAAGGCGCGGTCCCGACGGGGGTCGTTTTCTTTATAGAGAGAACCGACTTGCGTCGAGATATTCGGTTTGAAAAAGCCATTTCCGAGAATGAGAAGTAGGATTCCCGGATAGAAGGTAGCATCCTTCATCAACAGGAATTGCCCGGCCGCCATCACGATCGCGCCGATGACGACCGAACGCCTTTGGCCTAGGAATTTATCGGCAATCCATCCGCCAACGACCGGCGTCGCGTAGGACCCGGCGATGTACCAGCCGGTCAATTCGGACGCGAACTGCTTGTCGTCGAGGGGGCCGTGTAGCTTCTCGAAGAATCCGCGGACCGCTTCATTTCCGTGGACGATGTGGGCGCCGCGATCGGTGAACGCTGCAGTCACCAAATAGTAACGCAAGATGGCGCGCATTCCGTAATAACAGAAGCGCTCCCACATCTCGGTAAAGAAGAGGACGTAGAGCCCGACCGGGTGCCCAAAGAGCTCCTTTTCGTAGGGGGGACGAACGTCGGGTTCGGCGAGGCCAGGTGCGGTATTTGCCATCGGAGCGCGCGACGCTCGCACAGTCCGGCGGTGATTCACAAGCGGCTCGGCGGGCGGCCGCCTTCAAGCAATTCGCAGGCGGCCTGCGCCCGTCGAAAACGGGGTAATTACCGCAGGTAGTACCACTTTGGCGCCTGGGAGACCTCCAAGTGGAAGTGGTTCCGATGCGGGTAATTGAAGTTGGGCGTCAATTCGACGTTGAAGATGCGGGCGTTGGCCGTCTCGCACGCAAGCGCCCAAAGTTCCTGTGCTTCTGGCGTCGCTGGGTTCGGTCCCGCCCCCGAGGTGCAGAGGGCGCCGCCGATCCTTCCGTGGAAGTCTTTTTCGACGCTCAGCTTCGTGCCGTCTTTTTTCACGAGCGTCCCGACGTCGATCGCCATCGCCCCCGAATGCCGCGGGCCCGGCTTGTCATCGGGCCAGTTCTTGGCCGGCGGGCGATAGGCCGACATATGGATCACTTCGACGATATTGTGCGCTGCAAGCAACTTGGACCAATCGTCCAATGCGAGCACTTGGCGGCAATCGAAAATTTCGTAAATGCTCGTCGGTCGGTCTTTGGCAGGAAGGCCAGAATGGTAGGAAACTCCGCCTACTGTGGCAGCGAGTCGGACCGGGGCGATGACGCCGCGCGCAGAATCGACGCTCGTAAGGGCGATCTTCCGCGTTTGAGCCTCTTGGAGGCACTGCTCCTTCGTCATGTTTCCGTAGCGAAATGCCGGACCGAGATCCCCCGGCGGTGGCTGACGAAGAACGGGAATAGAAAAGGTCGGCTTGCCGGCGGTCGGGGCCAGGACCTGGGGGGCAAACGTCGGCGCGGGGGGGACTGCCGGGGCGAGGCCGTTCGGCGCCGTCGCATAGGGGGCCGGTTCCTGCTCGGAGAACGTCGGCGTCTCGTCGGCATCCTCTACTGGGAGAATGGCTGGCGGAGGCGGCAGCGGCGGAAGTTCGGAAGTCTTTGAAATATTGGGCTTCTTCGCGGCCGTCCCCTTCTTCGCGACGGCGCGGGCGGTCGGGTGACCCTTTTGGGGGGCCGCCGGGCGCGCTTCTGCCGTCGACGCGACGAGCAGAAGCAGAAGAGCGAGGGAAGGCCGAGACGTCATGGAGACGGACGTTAGCAGGGGCGTCCAAAACGCGCTAACCTTCGGCGCTCGCGGCCGGCCCGGCGGCTCGCGGTGCCGCCATGACTCCGCTATCCCCCCGAAAAAAACAGATTCTCTACGCCATCGTCTCCGAGTTCGTCGCGACCGGTGAGCCGGTCGGATCGCGGACGCTCTCCAAACGGGGAATCGATCTTTCTCCGGCGACGATTCGTAATGAACTTGCGGATTTGGAGGAGGCCGGCCTCCTTCGGCAACCGCACACGAGCGCCGGTCGCGTTCCGACGGATGGCGCCTTTCGGGTGTTCGTCGATGCCTTGATGGAGCTCCGGCAGCTGACCGTTGAGGAGCACGCGAAAATCCGTCACCACGTGGAGGAGGTCGAACCTGGCCTCCAAGGTCTCCGAGAAACTGGTAAATTTCTTGCGGAATTGACCGGTACTGCCGCGATCGTCGTCGCCACCCGGTCCGACGCGCTCACGTTGAAGCACCTTCGGTTTATCCGAACGGTCCCCGGCGAGCTCCTCGCGGTCTTTGTGATGAGCGATGGGACGGTGCAAAACCGTTTTATCCCTGTCGAGATCGATGAACTCGAACTCCACAGAATTCATAATCTTTTGGACGATGTGATCGAAGGACGAACCCTCGGAGACCTCCGCGCTTTTTTTGCCGAGCGCATGGGGGCCGAACGCGTCCTGCGTGACGCCCTTCGCAAGCGGGCCTACGAAATCGCGGGGGCGGCGATGGAAGGGGCCGGAGGGGCGCCGGTCGTCGACGTCGTCATCGAGGGGCGCCACAAACTCCTTCAACGACCGGAATTCTCGCAGGGGAGCGAGATGCACAAAATCGTCGCCGCCCTTGACGAAGAGACTCAAATCGTTGCCCTTTTGGACGCCGCAGCCGCGGCGCGCGGGACGGCCATTTTTGTCGGCAAAGAGGCGGGCGATCTCGCCGATGGTCAACTTGCCATCGTCGGCGCGTCGTATGCCGTTCAGCATCGTGTCCACGGTTCCGTCGGCGTGATCGGTCCGACGCGTATGGACTATCCTTCCGTCGTTCCGCTCGTCACCGCGACCGCCCACGCCATGAGCGAAGCCCGCACGAAACCGCCGAAAGAGTGACGTTTTGCCGGCGCGTCCTGCGATCCTGTTCCACGCGAGGAGGAGCCCCACAGGGCGCCTCGCTTTTCGCGACCGAGTTGCAGTAGGGTCGCCCGACTATGAGCGGCGATACGAAAGCAAAAGCGGATCCGTCCCCCAGCGCTCCGATTGCGGCGCTTGCGGGCGGGCGGCGGCCTGAAGCGCTTGCGGCGGCGGTCGCCGAGCTGGAGGCGGCTCTCGCGAACCGTGCCGCCCTTTGGGTGCTGACAGAAGCGCTGGAAGATCAGGATCTTGCGCTGCGAGGCCGGCGAGCGATGCTCGCAGAAGCGGTCCGTGCCGGAGACCTGCCGATGGTCATGCTCGCGCTCACGTCACTCACGACGGCGGGCCATGAGCCCGACTGGGCGGCGGCGTTGACGCCCTTTGCCGCCGGTTCCGCGCGCTACCAATCGGCCCCGAAGCCGCCCGCGCTTCTTCCCCGCGGCGACGCGCCGAAGAGCACCGCAAGCCTCCTTGCGGCGGCAACGGCCTCGATTTCGTTGGTGGAAACGCGAGCGTCGTCGGAAGGCGAAGAAGCGGCGACCCGCGTGACGTTTCTCTCGGGACTCGACGTCGACGCGCTCGTCGCATTCGCAGAATGCTTGAAAGTCCGGGTCGTTGCCACCGGTGACACCCTGGTGAACGTCGACGAGGCCGGTGACGCGGCATTTCTGGTCGTCCGCGGGGCTCTTGCCGTCCTTCGGCGCGAGCGCGAAGGGGAACCACTACAGGTTGTGGCGCACGTAGGCCCTGGCGCGCTCTTTGGGGAGTTGGCCCTCCTGTCCCGAGCGCCGCGGACGGCGACGGTAACCAGCGCTTCCCCGGCCATTTTGCTCGTCGCGGAGCGGTCGGCGCTCGTCGCCGCCGTCGAAACCTGCCCGCCGCTCGGCGCCGCGCTTGCCGCCCACTGCCGCGAGCGCCTCCTTGCCCAGGCGCTCCTTTCGGCGCCTGTATTTACCTCGGTGCACGACGAGGAACGCCCTGCATTCGCTCAGAATTTTGAACTGCGCGTCCACGAGGAAGGGGAAGTTCTCGTCCACGAAGGGGACGCGGCGAAAGGCCTCTTTGTGGTCGCTGCAGGAAAGGTGCACGTTGCACGCGAAGACGAAGGGGAGCGTCTGTTCCTCGACGAACTCGGCCCCGGCGACATCTTCGGCGAGCTCGCAACGGTGCTCCGCCGTCCTGCAACCGCCGACGTCGTTGCGATTCGGCCGACGGTCACCCTCTTTCTACCGCGCGAAAAGTTTGTAGATCTCGTCCGTGAGCGCCCGTTGGTCTTGCATGCTCTCTACTTGCTCGCCGTTGGCCGCGACGACGAAACACGCGCCGCATCGGCGTCGTCGACCCTCGTTTTGGACGGCGACGACCTCTTTGTCTGATGGCGACGCTCCCCCCTCCGAAGGCCGGCGTTTCGCTGCCGGCACCGAAGACTCCGCGCGAGGCCCGGCAAGAGCGGCGCTTGCGCCTCGTTCTCGCGCTTGTCTTCCTCTTTTTTGGCTTTGAATACGCGGGCGCAAAGGTTGCCGACAGCGTCGTCCTGAAGGCCGATGCGCTCCACCTGCTCCTCGACATTTTCTCTTTGGCGCTCTCCCTGGCCGCCATGGCCGTGGCCCGCCGCCCGCCAACGCCACGCTATCCCTTCGGATTTAAACGCGTTGAACCGTTGGCTGCACTCGTCAACGGTGTACTCGTATTGCTGGCGACCGCGGAGATCGTCCACGAGGCCGTTGAAGCGGTCCAAGGGGACGTCGCGCCAAAGCAGACGATCATGCTCGTCGTCGCCGCCGCTGCCCTCGTGGTGAACGGCACGAGCGCGTGGCTCCTTCATGGCGCCATGGGCGAGGATCATCACGGCCACGGGCACCACGCGCACCACCTCGGCCACGACGACGATCATCCCCACGATGGTCACTCCCACGGCCACGACGACCACGGCCACGCCCTGAACCTACGCGGCGCCTGGCTCCACCTTCTCGGCGACGCCCTCGGCGCGGTAGCGGCGCTCATCGCGGCGGTCGTCATCCGCCTCGGCGGCCCCCGCTGGATCGACCCGGCGGCCAGCTTTTTGGTCGCAATCATCCTTGTCGTTGGGGCCGTTCGTCTTCTCCGTGACGCCGGAGCCGTCCTCCTCGGCGCCTCCCCGAAACGCCTCGACGTCAACAAGATTCACGCCTTTCTGGTCGCATTTCCAGGGGTTGGCGAGGTTACCGACCTACGTCTGTGGACGCTCGGCGCAGGGGCCGACGCGATGGTCGCCCACGTCACGACCGACGGACGCAAAGGGGTCGGGATTTCGGCCTCGCGGGCGGTGGCACGTGCCTTCCCGATCGCCCACGTGACCGTGCAAGAACTCCCCGCGGGCCATGACGACCATGCTGATGATCACAAGCATCATCACCACGATCACGATCACCACGATCACGATCACCACGACCACGACGCTTCCTGATCCC
>JAAFHJ010000204.1 GCA_013298325.1 Myxococcales bacterium
CAAGAACTGGTCGCAGCGCCCCTTTCCGGCAAACACGAGGGTCACCGTCGGGAGGGCCGGGGCGTCGGCGTCGTCGTCGCCAAAGTCGACGTCGTTCCAATCGATGCCGCCAGAAGCTGCATCCTGCACCGATTCCGCGTAGCTGAGTCGGAAGGGGGCCGGCGGCGTGCGGCGAGGATCGTCTTGGAAGAGGCTGAGTGCGGCGTCGACGGTCTTCACATGCAGGATGCGAGCAACCAGGGCGACGTCGACCTGGGTCTTCTTAAATTGAGGGAACACCGCCGGTCCCAGCTTGGCGACGAGCCGTTTTGCCGTGAGGAGTTCCTTCAGGAAGGTCTCTACAGCCGCCTGGGGGACGACGGCCGCTTCGCGCAGTCGCTGCGCCGCCCGCGTGCGCCACCACTTCAGGACGCCGACGAGCAGCTTTTTCACCTTGTCGCTGTCCTTGATGGCGAGGCGACTCGTCTCGACCCAGAGACGGTCGCATGCGAGCCACAACTCCTGGTAAGGAATTGAAATTCCGGCGACGAATGCCCCAAACGGCGCGCCGCTCATTTGCTTCGTCATCGCCCCTTGAAGGGCATCGGCGAGGCCCTGCGCCTGCGCAACCTTGCGTGCCCGAAGTTCGGCTTCGTCGTTCGTCGGTGCAAGTCCCTGAAGAACTAACGAAAATTCCCGATGGAGTGCGCGTGCTTCTTCTGCGAGCTCGCGCCCTTTCACGTCTTCCGCGAGCTTCTGGCGGAGGGCCCGCGCGAGGAGCGGGATGCCGCTCCGCGGGAGCTGGGTCTCCGGGTCTTCCCCTTCGACGGCGGCCCATTTTTCGGCGGCGGCCCCGATGTGGCGACGCACGACCGCCGACTCCTCATAGCCGGTCTTGACGACCGCGTAGTCGGCCTGCCCCGGCTTCAGCGTCATCATCTGGTCGGCGTAGGGATTCCGAATCCAATACAGGTTCGTAAAAGGTCTGTCTTTTCCGCCCCATGCGTGGACCCACGACGTCGGCCCCTTCGCCCAGAAATCGATGCAGGCTTCTCCGACGCGCGACTCCCAGCGCTCACGGGCGTTGCCGCTTCGGAGCGTCCCGAGGCTCATGTCAAACTTGGTAAGCGCAAGGAACAAACTCGGTTGATCGAGCTCGCGCGGGTCCTTCGGGACCTTTGAACCGTAGCGAAGTTCAATCCAGTTTTCGACCTGGGTCGCGAGCTGGGCCGCTTCTGGTTTCGTCGGTCCTGGCGAGCAAACGAGGAGGACGGTGATCTCCCGTTCGACGGTGAATTGCTCAAAGAGTACGGTGAGCTTTCCGCGTTTGTAGACTTCAAGGGCCGCTTCGAGTCGCCCCGACGCCAAGTCTTTGGGGCCGAAGCCGGAGAGCCCTTTGAGGGCGCGTCCGCCGGGGAAGTCGAGGATGTCGGCCTCGGCGAGGAGCGAACCGGTCGGCGCCTGCAGCGGGAATGCGATCTCCGCGACGAGCGCCGCGAGCAGGCCCGGGTCGACGGCGCTCGGGGCGCCAATTGCTGGATTGTATACGGAAATTGCCGGCAATCCGGTGCCGAGGGCGTTGAGGCAGGAGGCGTCCAGAAGGCTCGACGCCTCTTCGGACGCGCGGACGTGGGCCGCGTCGACTTCGACCGCTTCCGGGTGGGAGAGGCCGTCGAGGCCGAGAACGATCATGCGCGCGAGGCGGTCGAGGTCGGGGGCGGCGCCGGTCGGACCACCGCCCCCCCAGAGGAGCGCGAAGGCTTCAAGCCAACCGTCCCGAGAAGAAATTCCGTCGGCAAATCGGCCACTTTGGAGTTCCGGGTGGCGGCGGAGTTCCGCCAAGTAGGGGTGCTTGTCGCCGTACTTCTTGCCGAGGGTGAACCAAGCCGACTCCCACGCTTCGCGGAATCGGACGACGGTCGCGTCGGCGGTCCCGGCGGCGAGGCGTGCGGCCCGAAGGGCGCGGTCGACGCGTTCCGGGTCGGGCGCGGGGGGCGTGCATTCCACGAGAAACCCGGTACCGAGCGCCTCGAGGACCGTCTCAAGCGGCAAAATGCTTGCCCGAAAATCTCCGCGACTCAATGAGGGAATCGTCGCCGTAAACCGGGAAACGACACCGGTCGATTCCACGCCCTTGTTCGGATTCAATTCCTTCAAAAAGTCGAAGCGTCCACTCCGGCCGAGGACGTCCAAGGACCCGACGTCGTGACCGAGGAGTCCCCCGACGAGGAAGCTCTTTCCCGCCTGCGACGGGCCAAAGAGGCCGAGCGCCTGCTTCCGTGAAGCGGCCCGCGCGAGCTTTTTGGCACGTAGTCGCAGCGCTTGCAGCGTCTCCCGTTCGTCGGCGGCGTCACTCAGGGAGCTGGCCAGTCCGTAGGCACGATCGAGGGCGGCGACGAGCGTCGCAATCTTCGAGGAGGCTTCACGGGAGGTCGCTTCAGAGGTCATTCGGATCCTGGGTGCGGTTCAAAGGCAAAGGTGCGGGTAAAGAAGGGCAAGATTCGCGGAGCGAAAGGGACGCTAGTCGCTTTGAAGGCTGGGAAACGGCAAATGAGCACTGCCAGGCAGATCGGGCGAGTAGCGTCAATGAACGTGCCACTTGCCGGCGGCATCCTTGTACTCGACGCGAACGCCTTCGAAGGAGGCCCCTTCGCCGACCCACGCATCGAAACGATGCCCTTCGTCGAGGGTGCGGACGACCTTCTCCTTGCCGTTTGCAACCCGCCAGGCGACGGCATCTTTCGCCACATAGACGCGATGCCTTCCCGGCGTTTTCCCGAGCTTCCCCTTGCCGCCGCCGGCGACGGTGAGCTTCCCCTTGGAGGTCGTGTACGTCTTTGAGCTGCCGCTCAAAGACGTATCGCTGTCGACGGAAACCTCGGATTGTACATCGGTTTCGTCGATCATGACGTCGTCGTCTTCGGCGAGGGTCCCCGCGTCTCCGCCGTCGGAAGCGTCTGCTCCGCCGTCGCCGGCATCTCCGCCGTCGCCCGCATCGGAGCCGCCATCGAGGCCACTGTCCGTGCCTCCATCGACGGCGCTGTCGGCGCTTCCGTCAGAAAGCGCCGCGTCGGCGAGGGCATCCCCGCCAGCGTCGATAGCCGCGCCGCGATCGTTGCAATCGCGGAACTTCCAAAGAAACAGTGCCACAAGAAGCGCCAAGAGGGCGGCGATCACGATCGCTGCGAGAAGGCTTCTTTCCCCCTTCTTTGGCTCTTCTTTTGGCTTTTTTTCCTCTTCCTCGGGGGGCTTCGGCGCCTCCTTCGGGGGCTCTGCCGCTGCCGCAGCCACGGGAGCTGCTACGGTCGCTGCAGCGGCCGCCGGCGCAAAAAGCTGGGCGAGGCTCCCCATACCGAGGAAGCTGCCGCTGCCGCCGATGGCGCGCGGGGAGGCGCCCCAGTTGGCGACGCGGAGCTTCTTGTCGGTCGGATCGAAGTAGTAGTTTTCGCCGGTCTCCGCGCTCGGGACGACGAAAGCGTCTTTGAATTTGTGGAAGGGCGACTCTTTGTTGGCCAGCTCCTTTTCCACCCGCGCCAGGCACGCTCGAAACTCCGCGATGGCGGTTTCGACCGCTTCGGGATGGGAGGTCCGCGCGGTCGGCAAGGGGATCGCGTCCCCCGTGTTCCAGCGGACGTCGGTCGGGAGTGTGTCGGGGCCCTCCGTCTCCGGCGTCAGGAGCCGGCCGTCCATAAAGCGCGGATCGTTGAGGTCGCCGACGAGCCGCCAAAGGGAGACGCCGGAAACCAAATTCGGAAGCCAATTCAAATCGTTCACCACGTTCCTACTCCATCCTCGCGGAATGCGTATATGCAGTGTGCAGGCATTCGGTTAGGTCACGACCCAAGCGCGCTTGCGGACGGCACCGGTGCCTCGAACGCGGCAGAGAAAGCTGGCCGGTCGCGAAATCGCGGCGGCGTGGGGGGAAGCACCCGGCGCGCGTTCGTGGACGGACGAGTCGAAGGTGCGGGCCCCCTCCACCGGCACGAGTTCGAGGGGCCCGAGTTCCGACGAAAGCAGGGTAGCGAGGAGGGGGGCGATGGCGGCCCGTGCTTTGCCGTCAATCGCGCAGGATTCGCAAAAAACGTAGAAAGCACTGGAGGTTTCGAGCGCGTAGATGAGGCGCGCATCGTCGCCGAGGGGCAGTCGAAAAAGCGCCGAAAGGGCGACGGCGAAGGCGAAACCGGCATCGGTCGTGAGCTTCGCCGAGAGCGTCCCGAAGAGCACGCGCAGCGGATAGTTCGGTGACCCGGAGGGGGCGCCGAGGATGTCGTCGTCGAGCAGATCGGTCAGCAGGAGCTTCGTGGCCAGCGGACCGTCGCCGTCGACCGACTTTGCCGGCGAAGGGGCCGCTGCACGATCGGGCTGGACGGCTTCGAGTTCGCGACTGAGGCGGTCCCGATCGACGGAACGGAGCAGCGCAGCCAGAAATTCCTCAGTTTTCGCCCGCTCAGTCACGGCGTGCCCCCACGGTGCCGCCGTCGCGCGCGAGGAGGGCCCCCTCGGTTCGCAAGACGCCGGTGTCGAGCCAGTAGCGGTCTTGGGCGGCGGTGCGAAGGACGAGGCGGAAATCGGCCGGCGAAAAATCATAGAGTTTTCGCTGAGATTTCACGCTTGCGACCACCGGACGCCCGTCGGTATCGCGCCGGAAGCGGAGCTCAACGCGATCGTCGAGGAGCGCTTGGGCGACGTCGGTCGTCGCCGGGACGACTTCGAAGAGCGGCGAGGCGTCCATTTCCTCGGAGGCGACACGGCGGACGCCAAGCAGCATCCGGTTGGTGAACACAAACGGCGGCGAGTCTTTTTCCTCGCCAGCGAAGAGTTCGTTCGCGGCCGGGAGGTGGGGCTCCCCCTCTTGCCACAGGCCGTAGATCGGCGTTGCGGGCGCCTCGATGATGCGGTCGAGGAGAAAGCCAGGGATCCGATTGCGGCTTGCGAGGTGGAGAATCGCGCACCCGGCGACGACCGTCGACTTCGGGTCGTCGATCTTTCCGTCGCGGCGAAAGCTGGACGGGTACCACTCGCCGACCGCAAAGTCGGCCATCGACTTGATCCGTGGCGGCGAAACGCAGAGTTCTTCGGAAAAAAGTCGTGTAACAACAGGGAGTTTGGCGGTGCGCCCCGCAAGCACAAGGACGTCAACGTCGAGCTGCGCGAGGAGGTCGCCGAAGCGGCGGAGCGGCTCGCGAAGGACGCGCAAGATCGCCTCCTCGACGGCGCGAAGGTCAAACCGGAAAAACAGATTCCGAAGACCAGGGAAGTCTTTGACCGTTTCGAGAATAATTCGATCCCCTTCGTCAAGGAGAGTGCCCGTCGGCGCCTCCACACCGAAGGCCTGGAAGGCATCGCCGGTCAAATAGAGTTTCTCGGCGCTGTAGTTTTCGGGAGTCTTCCCTTCGGCAAACCCCCAAAACAGGCGAGCGAGCGGGAGCCAGAAGTGAGGAACGAGGCGTGCCCGGAGGGTGCGCCAGCTCGAACCGCGACCGGCGTCTCCGCGATCAAAGAGCTGAGCGAAGGCACGGCGGGCCGCAGGTGACGGAATTTGTTCCAAGATCTGAGGGAGGATCACCCCCTCAAGAAGCGCGCGGCAGACTTCATCGCCAGCGACGTCGGCTCCGTCTTGAAACACCTTTGAGATCGAAAGCGCTGTGCCTACGCCCGGGAGGCGATCCTCATAATCGGCAACAAGGACGTCGGTCGTGCCTCCACCGATGTCGACCGATGCGATGCGAACTTTGCCGTCTTTCCCGTAGACGCCGGCAAAGTCTTCGAAGCTTCCTGAAAACGTGTTCCGAACTTCTTCGTACACGTAGACCATTTGAGCGGCGAGCGCTTCGTCGGCAAAGAGGAAGGGATAGTAGCCCTTATCTGCGACAGAAAAATTCGGCTTTCGGGCATCCGGGAGGTGGAACAGGCTTGTGACGAGGTGCACCGCGTTGCGGACGAGCGCATCGTAGACCGCGCGTTCTTCGGCGCTCATGGCCGAGGGGAACGTCAGCACGACGTGCTCAAGGAAGCGGGCGTTCTGCTCTTTTCCTTGGAATTTCCGGTAGGCCTTCCCGTTGACCTGCGCGTTCGCCTGGGACAGAATTTCTGCGAGCGCGAAAAGCATCATCGCGCGCGGGGCGTACCGAGGGTCGGCCGGGGCGCTCGGGCCGTCGGCGCGCAGGATGAGCCCGCCGCCAGCCTCGTCGACGTACTTGAGCAAGCGGCCAGAAACTGTTGGAAAATCGCCGTGAACGGCGCGCGCGACGTGCCAGCGTTCGTCGGTCGATCGGGCGTCCCACAGGTAGCGTTTCGGCCCCGAGAGGGTGACCGGATATCGGTGGGGCGTTTCGAGGGCGCGGTCTTGGGCTTCGCGACCGAGGCGCGCGACGGAGGGCCACACAAAGCCGTCTCCGGTCGCGAGCGCCCCCTCAAAGGGGCTCGGCAGGAAGGTCACCCGCGAGTCGAAAGGGCCGTCTTCAAATTCGGTCGGATTCGCGAAGTTCCGCAATTGAAGAGGGATCGCGAGCACGTCATCTTGACCGGCCCCTTCCACGAGCAGTGCCGTCGTCCGGCTATTGCCGAAATCGAGAACAAGCGTGACTCCAATCGCCGGGCGATCGTCGACGCGGGCGAGGAGCAGGCGCGGGAGCTGGGGGGCGATCGTCTCGGCGAGTGCGGCGAGCTTGAAGAGCGGCTTCGCGATCCCCTGACGCTCGAGGCGCTCAGTGAGGGTCCGAACGGCAGCAATATCAAGGAAGGGGCCGATTTCCCCTTTCCCGAGCGCGCGGTAGGGGCGGCCCGCATCGATGACCGGGTCGAGGAGCTTCCCAGAAGGGAGTGCCGCGCCGTTCTCGGCGACGCCGCCCGTCGCGGAGGTCGTGTCAACGGCGAGCACGGCCCGCAACGAGCCGTCTTCGCTCAGTGGATCGATCCAGAGCTGGGCGGCGAGCGGATTCGAAAGCGGATAGGGGATGGGAATCCAGCGTCCCGCCAGATCGGTCAATGCGTCGGCAAGGGGAATCTCAATATCGGCATCTTCCCCGGGCTCGGCGCGACGAACGGCAGATTTCTCCGCCGGGACCGAGCGATCCAACGGGACGAAACCGACCATGGCGTCCGGGATGACGACGGAGACATCGTGAAAGACAATGCCGACGTCGAAGAACAGTTCGAGGACTTCGTCGCTCTCGACGACCTTCGCGCCACGGGAAACTCGACTCGCCGTCGACGCACTGCCCCCACCAAGACTCAGCTTCTTCACCATTGCGGGCGCGGAAGGTACCACGAATGCTCGAGCCCGCAGCGATTGTCGGCGGGGGTCGGTCGGTCGTCGCCGGGGCGCGTCGCGTGGGCTACGCAACGAATCTGAGCTGCCTGCACGCGTGCCTTTGACGTCTCTGTTTTTTCGTGAAAGCCTCGCGCGCCATGAGCTTCCAGCACACCTCGCCCAAATTCGGTTTTATCGACCTCGACAACACGCTCGGCCTTCAGGTCGCGCTCGATAAGCTCGGTTTTGACCCGGGAAACCTTGACGGCATCGACGGGCCGAAGACCCGCGACGCGGTCAAAGGCTTCCAAGAGCGCGCCGACCTCACCGCCGACGGCATCGCGGGGCCGAAGACCAAAGGGGCCCTCCTCGACGCACTCGCGGCCGGTTCTGCCGACGAAGAAGCAGCGACCTGAAATTCGGCGCCTTCGCCCCGAGACCCGCGTTCAGCAAGCGTGCTGACGCGGGTTTCTTGTTTCGCCCAGTCGTGCCGGGCGCTTCGTCACACCTTCGGGTAGGTCCTCGATAGGGGGCGTCCCGCCGCTGGAACAGCCACCATGCCCGAACCTGTGATCAATGCTCCGTTTCGTCAGGCGCTTCTTGCGCTTGCGCGTCGCCGCGTCCACGACGCCGACGCCGAGGACCTCGTCCAGCAGGTCCTCCTGGAGGCGCTCGCCGCCAAGACGCGGCCGGAAGAACCCGAGGAGCTGCGAAAGTGGATCTATGGGATTTTACGCAATAAAGCAGTTGACCACCATCGGCGTACCCGGCGCGAAGTGCTCACCGACGAGCCCGGGGATGCGGGGAATGGCGCGGCGGTAGG
>JAAFHJ010000205.1 GCA_013298325.1 Myxococcales bacterium
GAAAGGGGGTCTGTTTCCGCGCGTCTGGAGTTTGGGATTTGTGGGGGGAGAGAGGGGATTCGAGAGCTGGAGAGGGGGATTTTGCGGATGAAGAGGGATTTTCGGAGCGGAGAGGTGGCAGGGAGGTCGCCGGGCGAATTCTCCGTGCGCTATGCATGCAAATGGGCTCGTCCGATTCCCGAACGAGCCCAAGCACTTGTTTTTATGTCTCTAAATCCAGCTATCAGGTGGATCTGCTGGATCTCGAAAGGGGGTCTGTTTCCGCGCGTCTGGAGATTGAGATTTTGACCGTCGGAACGGCAGATCGAGAGCGAGAGGGGGATTTCGGGGATGAAGAGCGATTTTCGGAGCGGAGAGGCGGCATGGAGCGGTCGCCGGGCGAATTCTCCGTGCGTTATGCATGCAAATGGGCTCGTCCGGCGATTCCCAAACGAGCCCAAGCACTTGTATTTATGTCTCTAAATCCAGCTATCAGGTGGATCTGCTGCGGCGGCCTAAGGCCAGCAGGCCTCGACCAGCGCTTGCTGTCGAAGCGACGACGAGCGATTCAAGAGGAGAATCCTCTCTCTATTCGAAGCATCGGGCTGCTGAATCTCGACATTGATAAGATACGTTTCAGGATCACCGCCGAAGAATCCGGCTTGATCCGCGCGCCAGATCGCGCGGATCATTGCCGTCAATCGAGCGCACGATTCTTCATCCTCATAGGTGTGCGCGTCACGCTTAAGAAATTCGCGCTCTACGTCGCCGAAGTGTTCGTCGCCAAAGAGCACATGCGGTGAATCCGGCAATGACCACTTCTCGAGTGGACCCAATTCCGACATTCCCTCGACGGAACACGCGGAGAAGCACGGTCGCAACAGCTCTCCGGAAGTAATGAGACCGAAATAGTAAAATGTATCCGTAGGATATCGAACACGCAGGTCTCGCATCGTTAGGCGAAGAGCCTCAAAAATTTTCCCTGTTAGCATGGCGAGCGTAGTTGATTCCATGCCCCTACTCACCATTTCTTCAATTCCTTCCCAATCGCAAGGAGCTCTCTACGCAACGCTGCTCGAATATTTGAATGACCAGCGCCCGCCTCGAGCATTTTCTTCTCGACGTCTAGAAGGCGTTTCGAGGTTGCATCGAAAAACTTGTGATAGTGGGTGAGGTTGTGCGGCCTAGGTTGACCGAGCGCCTGTCCGTTCGCTGCATCGTTGATACCAATCCGATACTTCGAAAGAAGATCGCGCGCCTGTTGAGCTGACGGATGAGGGCTACCCGACGGAACAATGTGAGCCGCGGCCTCCCCAGCCACCGGGGCGCGACCCGCCCGCGACAAGTTTGCGCGTAGAATCTTCGCAAGCTGACCGCAACTTGCGTTGTGAACGAGGACGTCCGCAGAGCCGACACGATAGACGTGTTCTGCCTCGACTTCCAAGTTAAAAACCGTGCGCTCCGCCTCGATGCGAACATTTGAAATGACCGAAGTCTCGCGCGCACCGTCTAGCTTCTCTCCGCGTTCAAGGCTGGCAGCAGGCACCCATGCGGAACGGGTAAGCGACCGGACTTTGTGGCCGGGCGTAACCAGGACTTCTGAAGTATTGACCCCGCTATGGAGCTGAAGACGCTGAAGTCCGTTCTCGACGTGCGCAAACTTCCCCGTGACGACCGCACCAGCGCCTTGTTCGATGCGCCCAACAGGATGGTCGTCGAGGAGACTTGCAAAGACGAGGAAGTCCCCGAAATCAAGTCGAAGTTCCTGACCAACCTGGACTCGTTCCCAAGCGGTCGGAGGACGGAGCAATATGATGTCGTACGTAGGTTCACCAATTGAGCGAAAGCTCAATTGACGCCAGTCGGAGGTAACCACGGTCGGTGTGGATTCCGAAAACTCCGCCGAAATCACGCGATCGCCAACTTCGACCGCTGAAATCGCTGTATGCCCTTCGGCGCGTAAAACTGGCGTGTCTCCGTCGAAACAACAGCCAACGCCGACGCATTCCACAGCTGCCGATGCAGCAGCCACCGCGCCTCGTGCCTCTTTTACAAAGAGGCCATATCCGAAGGACAGCCCCGTTCCAACCGCGTTCCCGATGAGCCTTCCGGCCCCCTCCTTGGGGCCGTAGGCGGCGTCGGGCAGGTAGGCGACGCCTTCAACGACGCCCTTGGCAAACCCTGTGACCTCGGGGGTCTCAACGACGGCACGCCCCTTTGCATCTTGAGTGGCGGCAGCCTGCTGGTCGGATTTGAATCCCTCTAAAAGCGAGGAAGTTTGCTCAGCAAACGCCGCCCACTCTTTAACACCAATCCCTGCGGCTTTCGAATCGTATTTGTAGATGGTATAACCATCCTTCAAATCATCGGGCGTGAGGCCGGTGCGAAATCCACCGTCGCCTCCCCGAATTCCAAAAACCTGCCCTTCTGCCATCGCATGGCCGCGATTATCGTTCGTTGGTATGGGATTTGACAGCGTGCCCAGGTCAGTTCCAGCGATCCCTGCTAACCCCAAAGGGTCCACCGTCGCAAACACCCGCCCACTCACATAGGCATACAGATTCAAATCTGCTTCCCCAGGTGAATGAACGGCCAGCGGGTCGGCATTGAGCCACCGGCCGAGGCGCGGGTTGTAGAAGCGCTTCCCGAAGTAAGTCAGCCCGACTTCGACGTCCTCTTCTTTGGTGGTAAACCCGTAGTCCTCGCGGAATTGCCCCCAACGATCTTGCCGGTGGTCGCTCTCGATGGAGCCGTAGGCGGTGTACGTCCGCTTCTCGACGAGCTCGCCGGTTCGCTTGTCGACGACAGTGTTCGCCGAGCCGAGGTGGTCGGCAAACTCAAAGAAGACGCGGGCTTCCCCCGTGTAGGCGGGGAGGCCGGCTTCGTCGGGGCGGAGCTGAGCCAGGCGCTCGCCGTTCGCGCCGAGGTAGACGCGCTCGTGGGTGGCGTCGAGGAGGTAGTCGTTGTTCTCGCCGTCGAAGCCGGTGCGCCGGAGTTCGAGGCTCGCGTAAATGTAGAGCGTATGAACGTCGTCGGCGACGCCGGGGTGGACGACGGTCGTCCGCGTACGGCTGTCGGCGCCGTTGTAGGCATAGACGAGGTCGGCGGCCGCCGCCGTCTCCGGGAGCGGGTCGTTCGCCGTCCCGAGGTTTGCGCCGTCCCAGCGCCGGGCGCGAGTAAGGCGATTGTATTCGTCCCACTCGTAGGCGTAGCGCTGGTTGCAATTCGCCCCGATAGGCATGCAGCTCGCGGCGTCTCGAAGGACGGAGAGCCCCGTTTGATTGCCGGCGGCGTCGTAGCTCGCCGTCAGCGAACCTTGGTGGGTACCGACGCCGATGAGGGCGCTCGTGAGCTGGTAGGGGCGCGCCGCGTCGTGGGCCTCGACGCCGAGGGAGCGGTCGTAGAAGCCGTTTTGATCGTCGCCGCTGTTGGTGCGGTTCCCGAGGCCGTCGTAGGCGTAGGTTTCGCTCCGGACGCGCGTATCAAAGGCGACCTCCGGCTGCGGCTTTCCGCGTTTGTCGGCGCCGAGGCCGTTCGTGTGCTCGGCGAGGTTCGGGCTCTCGTGGAGGTCGTCCCCGCTCGCCGTCGCGTAGGTGTAATTGACCGCCGTCGCCCGGTTGTAGCCGTCGTAGCCGATCGTCCGGGTGACCGGCTTTTGGCCGTCCGCCCAGGCGAACGGGTTCCGCAAGTCGTCGATTTGCGTCGGGTTGTCGCCGACGTCGTACTGGAACTGGCTGTGCTCGAGGACCTCTTGGGCGCTGCCGGTCGGGTCGGGCGCGCTGTAGCCAGCGACGCTCGTCCCCCAAAGCGCCGGCGGCCCGCGGTGGGTGAGGACCGAGGCGAGACGGAGCCGCGTGTCGTAGGCGAACTGGGTTTGAGTCGCCGCCAGATCGCCGTAAGTGATCGACAGGACCTTCCCGTCGGCGTGGTGGATGATCCCGTTCGCCAGGAGCCCGTAGCTCGATTGAAGCTCGTGGAGGACGCCCCGCTTCGTGTAGGTCATCCGCACTTCGCTGGTGCCGTCGACGGCAAGGAGCGCGGCCGAACGGGCGCCGGTGCTCTCGATGGCGAGGCGGTCGTCCTCGTCGAAGGTCGCCTTTTTCACGTACCAGCGCGCTGCGTAGCGGTCGGCGAGCGTCGCCGCGGGGACGCCGGGGCGGGCCGCCTTGGTGGCGACGGCGACGACGCGGCCGCGGCCGTCAAAGGAGGTCATCACCTTCGAACCGCGGTCGGAGACGGAGATTTCTCGGCCGAGATCAAACAGCGTATTGGAGACAAACCCGTCGCCGGCGGCGGCTGCGAGGTCGGCGGCATCGGCGGCGTCGACGGCGTCGTACTTGTGGAAGACCTCGGTGCCGTCGCCGGTGGCGAGGTCGGGGGCCGAGTAGACGGACTGGGTGGCGTCGCAGGGGCTCGCGTCCTCGGCGAGGGTGCGGCCGGCGGCGTCGTAGAAGAAGTTTACGCCGCAGCCGCGGGCGTCCGAGGTGCCGACGACGTCGCCGGCGTCGTTGTAGGCGTAGCGCCAGGTCGGCACGTCGGTCAGGTCGGCGGTGCGGTCGTCAAAGAGCGCCGCATTTCCGACGGTCGCGTGGCGGTCGACGTTGGCGACCATCCGGCCGATGGAGTCGTAGCGGACCCACCGGGTGAGCGAGCCGGCCTCGGTGACGCGCGTGATAGAGTCGCGCTCGCCGGTCGGCAGGTAGTGGGATTGAACCTCCCGCGTAATGAGGGTCTCTCCCTCTTTGAGGCGCTCGATGCTGCGGATGGCGCGGCCGTGGCCGTCGCTCTCGGCGGTGACGAAGGTCCCCTCCTGGGGGCCGCCGACCTCAAGGTCGCGGGCGTCCCAGGCGTCGTTGGAAAGCGCGTGATAATCGATCTTTGCGACGACCGTGTTGTCCCGCTGGAACTTCAGCACCGGCCGGGAGAGCGGGTCGTAGGTCGTCCGCTGGAAGGGGGACGGCGGGACGGCGGTCAGGTCGAGGGTGAGCGGATCGCCGGTGAAGAAGAACGGGTCAAAGACGCGCGTCGGGTTCCCTTTGCGGTCGTATTCCGTGAGCCCTTGGGCGACCCAATCCCCCTGATCGCCGGCATCCGGATCGGCCTGAACAAACGTGGCGATCGGGCGGCCGAAGCCGTCGGCCAGCGCCGCGCTGTTTTGGTAGAACGGCACCCCGTCGGCGACGGCGAGGGTGCGCGTCTTGACGACCGTATACGGGCGGACCTGATCGTTCGCCGGGAGGTCGTACTCAATCAGGACTCTCGGGTTCGGCGAGATGCCGCCGAGGACGTTCGGGTCGGGCGAGTAGGTGCTCGTGATCCGGCCAAAGCCGTCGTACTGGGCCGTCGAGAGCTCGCCGTGGATGCCGAAGGTGTCGGTCGTGACGCCGAGGGGGCGGAGCGTGTACGCGCTCGTAATGAGAGGCGTTGTGCCGCAGCCGCTTGGGCCGGCGGGGCCGACATAGACGGTCTCGGCGACCGGGAAATCGCCATAGACGTCGTCGTAGCTGACCGAGCCACAACGCCCATTGGCGCCGCGCATAAAGGTCGCATTGCCGACGTCGTCGTAGGTCGTCGTGCTCATCACGACCTCGCCGTCGACGGAGGCGTCGGTCGGCGCCGGGGCGGTCGCACCGCCGCCGCTGTGACCGCGGAGGAGCGAGAGGGTGCCGCTCAGCATCGCCGACTCTTGGACGACCCGCCCGCGGGCGTCGTAGGTCATCCGCTTGTCGTTTCGCGGACTTGGGTGCTCCCCGGAGAGGACGTAGCTCCGCGTCGGCCGGAAGAGCCAGCCGCCGTCGTCAGCGGCGACCGGCGAGGACTCCGAGTAGGCGGAGATCAAGTCCTCCGCCTGGGCGCAGGCGAGGATGCAGCCGTAGTCGTAGGAGACGATCGGCTCCCCGAAGAGGCTCAGCGTCGTCGCCTTCGCCGTCATCACGAAGCCGGCGGAGGCGAGGAAATTCCCCGGCTTCGAGTCGCTCAAGACGCCGGGGGCGGCCGCCGAGCCGGGCGTGATCGGGTAATAGAAATACGAGTACGGGGTGCGGTCCGGGTTGGCCGGATCGTAGAGGACCGTGGAGGTCTCGTCGGTGTAGGCCCAACGGACGACGCGTCCATCGATGCCGCGATAGAGAATTTGCGGCAAGTAGCGACTGAAGGTCGTCGAGTAGGGGGTGCCGTCGTCGGCACGGACGTCGACCCGCGACGGCTTGCCGACCAGGTAGCGCCCCGGTTGATCGCGGTAATAGCCGGCATCGTCGCAGGGGCTCGGCACGCCGGGCTGGGGGTCGTCGTCGACGCAGGCCGGATAAAGAAACGAGGTTTCGCTCACCGCCGACGCGATGGTCGCGTCGCCAACGTCCCGGGAGACGACCCGCTCAAAGCCCTGAAAGTCCCGGTGGCGGGGCTCGTAGTGGGGGTCGTAGTAGCGGTATTTCGTCTCGTAGGTGCCGGCCGGGCGGCCGATTTTCTCGAGGTTGTCGTGGTCGACGGTCCGCGAAACGAGGTGGGTGACGAGCGGCATCCGCGACGTCCACGGCTTCCCTTCGGCCTCGGCGGCGAGCGCCTCGGCGGTGCTCGTTGTGTAGAAGAGTTCCGTGCTCTTCCCGAGGCCGGTGCGGACCTCCCGAAGGAGCCCCGGGCGCTTTCCGCCGTCGAGGTCGATGGCGGTGTAGCCGCGGCCTGGCTCGCCGAAGACGAGGTCCCGGGTGCCGGAGCCGTCGATGTCCATGAAGCGGACGGCGACGACGCCGCTGTTCCCGGCGCGCATGAGCGGGATGCCGGTGATGTCGCGGGCGGGGGCGAAGGTGGCGTCCCCCCGGTTGAGCCAGATGCGGACGCGGGAGCCGGTGACGTGGACGAGGTCGTCGAGGCCGTCGCCGTTGGCGTCTTCGAGGCGGACCTCGCGGGGGTCGGCCACCGTAAGGCGCGGAGATTCTGCAGAAAAGAGCGTGTAGTCGGTCGCGCAGAGGCCGGTGGCGGTCGCCGCCCGGGTCGCGCCGAAGGAGCCGTCGCCGCGGCCCGGCCAGAAGCGGACGCCGCCCGACGAGACCTGCACGAGGTCGACGAGGCCGTCGCCGTTCATGTCGCCGGTCTGGAGGTCGTCGGCGTCAAAGCGGACTGCGGAGCCGGCGCCGGTCATGCCGGTCGGCACGCAGAAGGTGGCGGGGGCGGCGGAGAGGACGGCGCTGTTGGGGCCGCTCATGCGCCCGCTGCCGAAGAGGCCGAAGCCGCCCGGGTAGTGGCCAAGCGCGTAGAAGACCTGGAGCTGGGAGCCGGCCTCGCGGATGAAGTCGACGAGCCCGTCGCCGTTCGCGTCGAGGACCTTGATGCGCGCTTCGTCCTGAAACAGAGAAAGGCGCGCCGCCTGGAAGTCGGAGAAGTGGGTCTCTACGCCGCGGAGCTGCCAGAGGTCTTGGCCGAAAGGCCCGCTTTTATCAAAGCGGTAAATCTGGGATTTTGTCGCGTAGGGGGCGAGGTGGACAAAGTCGCTGGCGCCGTTGCCATCGAGGTCGAGGGCGCCGACGTGGCTCGCCGAGAGCCGGATGCTGGAGGCGTCGTCGCCGCCGACGAGCCCGAGCCCGAGGCTGGTCGCCGCCGAGAAGCGGCCGGGCGTCTGGCGGGCGCCGTTCTTGAACCACCCAAACGCGGGGCTCCCGGCGGCGCGGTACCGGGACGGGTCGGTGTGGACGAGATCGACGAGGCCGTCCTGGTCGACGTCGAGGAGGGCGACATCCCGGTTGTCGAGGTCGAGGGCCGGGAAATCAATCAGGCTTTTCTGCGTCGTGGAGAAGCGCTCAAAGCCGTTTTCGGCGCTGCCATCGGCGGCGACGTGCGTGTACGCGAGGCGCATCGCCGGGAGGCGGGGGCCGTTGGTGACGGCGGGGAGCCCGTAGTTGAAGCCCTCGACGGCCGGCGGGTCGGTCCGCCCTTCCATCTGGACGGAGATCAGCTCACTTTGCCGGTAATTCGTGTCGTAGCCGAAGTGGATCCGGCGGACGAGCTCACGGTCGGCGGTGCGGGCGGTGGCGCTCGTCGGCTTGCTGGCGACGTCG